>NZ_JAUBSH010000040.1:0-62561 GCF_036704705.1 Microcoleus sp. K1-B1
TTACTACTGATCGCCTTGAGTTGTTAAAACTTTTATCTGCCCAAATTGCTATTTCTATTGAGAATGCTCAACTTTACGATCAATTAGGGGAATACTCGCGAACGCTGGAATGTAAGGTTATAGAAAGAACGCAAGAATTGCAACAGGAAATCGCTGTTAGGATGCAGACAGAAAGAGCCTTGGGCAAGTCTGAGGAAAAGTTTTCTAAAGCCTTTCGTTCCAGTCCTAACCCGATCGCGATCGCCCGATTTGCAGATGGACGCTACATCGAAGTGAACGACAGTTTTCTCAGCACTTTTAGTTACTCTCGCGAACAGGTAATTGGTTTTACAGCAATTGAGTTGAATTTTTGGGTTAATTTAGAAGAATGTGACAGATACAGACAACTATTGCAAGAATCAGGAGTGGTTCGCAATCAGGAATTTGATTGTCGTACTTCATCAGGCGAGGTGAGGAAGATGCTGGTATCAGCAGATATTATTGAGCTGGGTGGAGAAGCGTGTATTCTGTTAGTCACTAACGACATTACCGAGCGTCAAAGGGTAGAAGAAGCGCTCAAAGAAAGCGAGGCTAAATACCGTGACTTAGTTGAAACATCGCAGGATATGATTTGGTCAGTTGATGCTGAAGGGCGTTATACCTTCGTCAACGCTGCTGTCAAACATATTTTTGGCTACTGCCCTGAAGAAATGATAGGACGAAAATTCACTGAGTTCAAGCCACCTGAACAACTTCCCAAAGATCACGAGATATTCCAACGTATCCTGAACGGAGAGTCCGTTTTTCAGTATGAAACTATACAATTAGCTAAAGACAGCAGACCTATCAATCTCCGGTTTAATTCAATTGTAGTGTGGGATTCCGAGGGCAATATTCTAGGAATAACTGGCACAGCAAGCGATATTACGGAAAGTAAAAAAGCAGAGGCAGCCTTACAACAAGCCAAAGAAGTTGCAGATGCGGCTAACAAGGCTAAAAGCGAATTTT
Organism: Microcoleus sp. K1-B1; assembly: GCF_036704705.1. Lineage (NCBI taxonomy): Bacteria > Bacillati > Cyanobacteriota > Cyanophyceae > Oscillatoriales > Microcoleaceae > Microcoleus > Microcoleus sp. K1-B1. Next base: position 988 of record NZ_JAUBSH010000040.1, read on the forward strand.
TATCAAAAATGAGTCACGAATTGCGAACTCCCCTCAATGCAATTCTCGGCTTTACCCAAGTGCTGGCGCGCGACTCATCCCTTTCTAATATACAGCAGGGACAAATCGGCATCATTAGCCGTTCTGGCGAGCATTTGCTGACGCTGATTAATGACGTGCTGGAAATGTCTAAAATCGAGGCAGGTCGGATTACCTTAAATCCTACTAGCTTTGACCTGTATCATTTGCTCCATTCTCTCGAAGAAATGCTCAAAATTAAAGCTGATTCTAAAGGTTTACAGCTCAGTTGGCACATCAATTCTAACATTCCGCAGTATGTAAAAACTGACGAAAGTAAATTGCGTCAAGTCTTGATTAATCTGCTAGGAAATGCGATAAAGTTTACTACGAAGGGAAGTGTAACACTTCGGGTTGCAGCAATTAGTGCGAAACAAAAGTCCCCAACAGACAACGAACCACGGACTATTACGTTTGAAGTGGAAGACACTGGTTACGGCATTGCTCCTACTGAGCTAGATTCTCTATTTAAGGCTTTTGTGCAAACTGACGCAGGTCGGAAATCTCAAGAAGGAACAGGCTTGGGTTTACCCATCAGCCGACAATTCGTACAACTGATGGGAGGAGACATTACCGTCAGCAGTACCTTGAATCGAGGAACAATTTTTAGTTTTGATATCCAAACTAGCTCCCCGGAGATGGCTGAAGTTCAACCTCGACAATCAAGAAAGCGGGTAATTGGTTTAGAACCCAACCAACCCTCATATCGCATCTTGGTGGTTGATGATAAATGGGAGAGCCGTTTGCTATTGGTTAATCTTCTCGAACCGCTTGGCTTGGAGGTGCGCGAGGCAGTAAATGGTCAAGAAGCTATTAGAATCTGGGAAACTTGGAAACCTCACCTAATTTGGATGGATATGCAAATGCCTGTGATAGACGGGTATGAGGCCACCAGACAAATTAAAGCCAAGATTCAAGATGAGGCTACCCCGATTGTTGCGTTGACCGCTAGCGCTTTTGAGGAAGAGCGAGCCATTGTTTTATCATCAGGCTGTGACGATTTTGTGAGCAAGCCTTTCCAAGAAGAAGTTATTTTTGCCAAAATGGCTGAACATTTAGGGGTACAGTATATTTATGAAGATTTACCGAACTTTACATTATCTCAGCTTGAGGGTCAAGACTTGAGTGTAAAAGAAGGGGAAAAAACTGAAATTTTAAGGACAACTTTGGCGACAATGCCTATGGATTGGGTGAGACAGTTACATCATGGAGCTATCGATGCTGATGCCTGCCTGATTTTAAGTTTAGTCGCCACAATTCCTGAATCCGATACTTCTTCTGCGGAGATTCTCACTGATTGGATTCATAATTTTCGATTTGATAAAATTACTGCCTTAACAGAAAAAATTATCCCATGAATAGCCAGCAATTAGAATCTCATGTTGCCAATCTTTTAGTGGTTGACGATACCCCCGACAACCTGCGTCTTTTATCGACTATGTTGAGCGACAAAGGATATAAAGTTCGGGGCGTAATAAACGGGGAAATGGCATTAAAAGCAGCGCGTTCCACCCCGCCAGATTTGATTTTGCTCGACATCACGATGCCCCAGATGAATGGCTACGAAGTTTGCCAACACCTAAAAGCGGATGGCAGAACTTCGGGTATTCCAGTTATTTTCTTGAGCGCCTTAGATCAAGTGTTGGATAAAGTCAAAGCATTTGCTGTGGGAGGAGTAGACTACATCACCAAGCCATTTCATTTAGAAGAAGTTTTAGCTCGTGTCGAAAATCAACTAACTATTCAACGTTTGCAAAAAAAATTGCACGAGCAAAATGCGCGATTGCAGGAGTCTGAGGCTAAAGAGCGGAAGAAATCCCAACAACTAGAGCTGGCTCTACAACAGTTACAAAATGCACAAGCTCAACTCATCCAAAGCGAGAAAATGTCAAGTTTAGGGAATGTCGTAGCAGGGGTAGCTCACGAAATTAACAATCCGATTAGCTTCATTAAAGGGAACCTTTCCCCCATAAAGGAGTACACTGAAGATTTGCTGAGACTGGTGCAACTCTACGCAGAAGATTTCCCCAATCCCACACCAGCTATCCAGGAACAACTGGAGGCGATGGATCTCACTTTTCTCAGAAATGACTTGCCGAAGTTAATTGCTTCTATGAGCATAGGAGCTGACCGAATCGGAGAAATAGTGCACTCGCTACGGAATTTTTCCAGACTCGATGAATCTCAGTTGAAAGCGGTGGATATCCATGAAGGACTTGAGAGTACGCTGATGATTTTGCACCATCGGCTGAAAGATGAAGCAGATCAAACGATAATTAAAGTGGTAAAAGAGTATGAGGTTCTGCCAAAGATAGAATGCTACGCAGGGCAAATTAATCAGGTTTTTATGAATATTCTGACTAATGCGATTGAGGCGTTGCAATCCCAAAAATGTTGGGCAAATGATCTAGATGATAGCAGCCCAATTCCTACTATTACTATTTGCACGAAGTTACTCTCCGACTTTCAAGTGGGTATTTATATTACTGATAATGGGCCCGGCATAACCGAAGATATTCAACAACGCATATTTGAGCCATTTTTTACAACGAAGCAAGTGGGAACAGGAAAGGGTTTGGGGTTATCGATTAGCTATACTATTGTAGTGGACAACCACGGGGGGCAACTGCGTTGTTTTTCGATACCGGCTCAAGGGGCGACATTAGCCATCGAAATTCCGATTCACCACTCTAAAAAACGTTTTTCTAAAGAAGATTGTGTTGGTGATAAGCCCCACTAAAATCCAAGTAGTCAAAAAGGGTGTCAAATCGGTAATCGTGTTTATTTATGAGTCATATCAGGTCCGATCGATTAATCAGAAGATCCCGGTCGGGGCGGGTTTTTGAGATTGTCAATTATTGGCAGGTATTGTTGGTGAACCTGCCCCTACTCTTTGTCACAGAGTCGGAAACGTTTTTCGGTAACGCTCGTTAAATTACCAAGGGTTGCCGACTTGCTTTTTTTTAGTAGCTTATGCACGCACTATCACACCCAAAATAATGATGAATTTAAACCCTGATTTTTTTTCAGCAAAAACCCTAGCAATTGTTTGTGCAATTGCTGCGTTTGTTGTCCTTGGGGGCAAAGTCTTTGCCACAACAATCGATTATGCAGCGCCATTTAAAGAAACTAGCTTTTACAGTACGACGATATCTGGTAATAACGATTTAGCTGACATTTATTATCCTAAACCATCCGATCTTAATTCGGGTAATTACTCTTTCCCCATTGTACTTTTATTGCAAGGTGCGCTTGTAGATAAATCATTTTATTCAGATTACGCTAGCCGCGTGGCGCGGTACGGCTTTGTGGTAGTCGTTCCGAACCATTTGCGCCCTTCGCCGTTCAATCCCAGTTTACCGCCTAATTTGGCGTCGGAAACTTCGCAAATTGCGGCGGTTTTGTCGCAAATGGCGATCGAAAACACAAAGCCCACATCTCCGATCGCGTCTGTTATCGATACGCAGCGCCTGGGTTTATTGGGTCATTCTTTTGGTGGTGCAGTGGGGTTATCAGTGATTGCTAATAAATGTCTCCCAGAATTGTATTTGTGTCAAGAGCCATTTACGCGCCCGAAAGAATTATTAGCGGGTGCATTTTTTGGAGCTAACCTGCGGAATCCCATTGCTAATGAATTTGTACCCATCGCTAATGATGGCATTGCAGTGGCGTTGATTCAAGGATCTATCGATGGTGTCGCCCTGCCCGATCGAGCTCAAAGCACCTTTGAGCAAATTCAAACACCACCCAAAGCTTTGATTACTGTTATGGGTGCAAATCACTTCGGCATTACCGATGTTAATAACCCCCCTGGTGCGAACCCCGATCGCAATACTGCTACTTTAGAGCGCGCCGTGGGTATTGAAACTATCGCCCGTTGGATCGCGCTATTTTTGCGGGCACATATGCTTAAAGATCGATCGGCATTTGATTATATTTACTCTCAAGGTGACGCCCTCGATCCGAATGTCAGTGTTACCACCGTTGCAGTCCCCAAACCATCTTCTAAGTAGCTACCTAAAAAAACGTAAGATAGATTAAGGCTAATAGATAGTGTGCCTACATTTTTATTATTCGGCATCACTTCACTGGGGAACGGAGACAACGATGGGTTAACCAACGTTTAACGACATTTACGCTCTGCGTTATCAGCTTTGAGAACAGCTATAGCTTATAGATTTGGGTAAGGGCTGCCAGCCAACAGTGACGTATTTGCTGCAAATAAAGCCTGTTTCGATCGCTCTTTTTGTTTTAACAAGTGCTTTGCCCGCTCTATCCGTTGCTGGAGCAAATATTGATAGGAAGCCGTGCCGAAAAGCAGGCGAAAACAGAGGGGTGACATACTCCACACATCAAGCTGAGTAGAGCATAAGATGTGGGCTTCTTTGCAGCCCGTCCACTGCTCAAAGCTATGCTTAGGAGATTAGGAACGGGTGGAATCAGGAGTCTCACCCGACGAGTCATCCACGCGCGAACCTTCGATCGGTATAGTGTGGGGATTCCCGTCTGCTTAGCTAAACGAAGCATTGGCAAAAGTCGAGCCTAGTAGCACTGACGGCGCGAAACTCTAGGCTAGCTACCTTGCTGGATAAGCGAGAATCATATTCGTGTAGCAGCAGCGGGGTTGCTGATGATCGCACTCTGCGATCGAGGCAATATTGAACTAATTTCACATTTTCTAACTTCGATCCTTGGAATTGCGTTGCCGATGCCGCAAACCTTCAATATCCAAAGTCTCTTCAATTTCCCATTGAAACTTTCCTTCTCCCATGACTGCCGCAACCTTGGAACTTGGGAGGGGGCGAGCACCTCTGGCAAGTCTGGACTCTTTGAATCCATCTCCTTTAATCGTATACTGGAGGTCATAGTGACGGCATAACTTTTTCAAGTTCTCAATCTTATCCAGTGGCAAAGCTCCTATCCATGCCTTACCATTCCAACTCAGTCCAGCTTGATTCAACTGCTCCTTGACTGGATAAGTTTTTCCAGAAATAACTATTTTAATTCGTTGCTCAATGCTTCTCGGCACTTTTAAATTAACGCTGCTTTCAAGTGTTTCCAGTTGTTTATCTGTCTGTTGGCACTGATTTATTAACTGGGTTTCCCGACCGAAATGAGCAGGAATTTCGCCCCAAGATGAAGTATCCCACTTCAAGACAGCATTGGTATAATATGTATTTTTTAACCAACTTAATGCCCTTTCCATTAAGTTAAATATTTCTTCGTTATTTTCACTTCGTTCCAACTCTGTCCACACATTCTTGCTTCTAACCCACATAATGGCTGTTTCAGAAGCGGAATAAATAGGTATGTGCTTGCCTTGATTGTTGAGATGAGCTAGGGCATGAACAATTGCTAAAAATTCTGCGAGTTCCTTTGTGCCATTTGACATGGGACGCTTGTGGAAAATTACTTCCCTGGTTGCTGTATGCACGCCTCTGTATTCAACATCACCAAGATTACCAATAAATGAAGCCTCGACGCAAATACTATCTACGATCGGTTTACTTACAGGCATAATTTTTCCTCTTGGCTTAGCTTGATATTTCACACAAACTTTGTGGATGAGATTTGTAAGCAATTACAAAAAACATTGTGACATCGTTCCAAAAGCCTTGTTCACTTGAAACTGTATTCAATTCGGCAAAATAATCCTGTTTGCACTGTTCCACTTGCTGCTGTGACCATTGCACTTCCTGAAGTCCAAATGCGCTTTTTGCGTTGCCATTCCAGCTAGCTTCTGGATCTTGCAAGTAGAAGCCGAATTGCTCATTCGTAATTTTAATCTCCTCAAAGCCAATTGAGTGAAGCATTTGGTAACACTTCTCATGCGTTCCAAGTAACTCGTTGGGATTCGGAATGGTAATGCCGTATCTTTGCACCACTTCCCGAAACAATACAGACGAAGTTGGAGAGCTTTCTGCAAGACAGGAAAAGGCGACAACTCCGCCTGCTTTCAGAGCATTGTGCCATTGACGGAGGGCTTTTGGAATATCTGTCAGATAGACGATCGCAGATGAACACAAAATTGCATCAAATTGGCTTTCCTGAAATTGTTGCTCATCTGCGTCTGCTTCCTCAAACTCGATATTTGTCAATCCTAAATCGGCAATTTTTTGCTGAGCTTGCCGCAACATTCCCGAAGCAAAGTCAGTTCCCAAAACACTGCCTGCAGAACCAACAGCCTCGGCGGCCGCAATCGCCGCTAAACCTGTTCCGGTGGCGATATCTAGAACTTGCTGGCCCGATCGCACTTTTGCCAATTCTACTAACCGAGTTGCAGCCTGTTTGTGAAATTCATTCTCGTAGTCGGGCCGGTTGTTGAAGTCATTGAGAATCTGCCGTTTGTAGGCACTTAGCGAGTCAGTCATGCCGAATTACTGGTTTAACTTTCTACTTTAGCAAAATCTTTGACCTCAATTAAGAAATCAATAATCGGTTTTGCATAAATGGTCGGAATCCCTGTGCTACCGATATAGCGAAATAGTTTTTACCAAAACTCAATTTGAATCGGGGTTTTTAAAGTGGCAGCATATTCAGGAACAGGCTTCCCTAGCCTGTTCCACAATCAAGATGATTAAGACTTAATGTGCAAGTTATCGAGCATGGTTTTAGCAGATGCGATCCAGTCGGGTAACTCGGGTGAGATCGCGTATACCCAAACGATCGCGTGTAGGTATCGCATTTTACGGTACGGTTCCAGGGTGGCAAAGTCGGGCGCATTCGGATAAGCGGCTATCCCCTCGTCGTCGAGGTTAATCAAGTCCCAGGCGATCGAACCGGTGCAAGTGTCCTCAAAATCGTTCCACAGCAATCCTTTGGCAGTTGGAATTAAATTTAAGGCATGGGCATCCCCGTGTAGCGGCTGCAACACGCTGACTGAATTGCTTAACTGCCTCAGCAGGCGATCGTAAGTTGTTTGCAGCAGCGTCAGGTCACTTTCCGACAGAATATTGCCAAGCTGTTCGAGCCTTTCGATCCCGCGCGGAATATCGTTGAGGGGCGGCGCCAGCAGCGGCAAATCGCCCGGGTAATCGCGCAGAACCGCGTGCAGTTCAGCTTGCATTCGTCCGACTGTCGCCCCATCGGGCAAAGCATCAGAGATTGGTTCAAAGTAGCGCCAGAAGCTCATCGCCAAACCGTCGCAATGGTGGGGTACGGGGGGTAAAAAATCGCTGGGAGGGACTACAGGAGCGCCTTTGGCAGCCAGAAAGGCGGCGACAGAGAGTTCGCGGGTCAACCAAGACTCAACGGGCGATCGCACTACGGGGGTTAGGGTAGCGATCCGAGCCACAATGGGTGCAGGTTTCAGGTGAACTCGCACGGAATAGGCGTCAGCAAGCACGTGGGGGTCGTTTACCCGAATGCCGGCTGCTGAGGCAACAGACACCGATGCTGCGACGGCGCGGGCTGTAAGTGCGGGGCGATCGAATTCTGTGGATGGCATAAGCGGCACATTAAAACTGGTTCGCAGTTGGCCCCAGCCGACGAGTCAACGCGCAACTGCGAACCTACTTCTTTGTATTATACTGTAATACAAAAGCTCACACTCGCAAGGCAGAGAGCATGAGGGAGCTTCCGCGATACAATCTTTGTTTGGTAAAGAATTTTTACAAGTTCTGTGTCCATCACAGGCTTTTCGGTCTGTATTACCCAACCTGCCTGAAAATATGGATTTTGCTACTCTTGCTGCCCAGCTAAATGCTGGAACTATCTTGCCAGAGGGAATTGTCATCCTCACCCTCTTGGTGGTTCTCGTCGGCGATTTAATCGTAGGCCGCAGTTCCTCGGGTTGGACTCCCTACGTTGCCGTTGCGGGTTTGCTAGCCGCCGTCGCTGCCTTGTGTTTGCAGTGGGATAACGTTGATACCATCTCGTTTCTAGGCGGTTTTAACAGCGATGCCTTGAGTTTAGTGTTTCGTGGCATTATCGCTTTGACTGCGGCTGTCACTATTTTGATATCCGTCCGCTATGTACTGCAAACTGGTACTGCTTTAGCGGAATTCATCGGCATTTTACTCACCGCTACTTTGGGGGGAATGTTCCTCAGCGGCGCTGATGAATTGGTGATGATTTTTATTTCGTTGGAAACTCTGAGTATCTCGTCTTATTTGCTGACGGGTTACACAAAACGCGACCCGCGTTCCAATGAAGCTGCTTTGAAATATTTGTTAATTGGGGCTTCTTCTTCGGCGGTGTTTCTCTACGGAATTTCGCTGCTGTACGGGTTGTCGGGCGGCGAAACTAAGTTAAGTGCGATCGCGGCTAACCTTTCTACTGTGAATGAAGGTCAATCTCTCGGTTTGGTGATTGCTTTGGTTTTTGCGATCGCCGGAATCGCCTTCAAAATCTCTGCAGTTCCCTTCCACCAGTGGACTCCAGACGTTTATGAAGGTTCTCCTACACCCGTTGTTGCCTTTCTTTCTGTCGGTTCCAAAGCAGCAGGTTTTGCCCTAGCAATCCGGTTGTTAACAACTGCTTTCCCCGCACTTATCGAACAGTGGCACTTCGTGTTCACGGCCTTAGCCATTCTCAGCATGGTGTTGGGAAATGTGGTTGCCCTCGCCCAGACTAGCATGAAGCGGCTTTTAGCTTATTCGTCGATCGCCCAAGCCGGTTTTGTAATGCTAGGTTTGATTGCAGGAACAGAAGCCGGTTACTCCAGCATGATATTTTATATGTTGGTTTACCTGTTTATGAACTTGGGTGCTTTCGCCTGCATCATCCTGTTCTCGCTGCGGACTGGAACCGACCAAATTAGCGAATACTCAGGTTTGTACCAAAAAGACCCGCTGTTAACTTTAGCCTTAAGTATTTGCCTGCTTTCTCTCGGTGGAATTCCGCCCCTGGCTGGATTTTTCGGCAAAATCTATCTGTTCTGGGCTGGCTGGCAAGCAGGACTTTACGGCTTAGTTATTCTGGGATTAATTACCAGCGTAGTTTCGATTTACTACTACATCCGCGTTGTCAAGATGATGGTAGTAAAAGAACCTCAAGAAATGTCAGAGGCGGTAAAAAATTATCCCGAAGTTCGCTGGAACCTTCAGGGAATGCGGCCTTTGCAAGTCAGTGTTGTACTCACCTTGGTTGCGACAACATTGGCGGGAATTTTGTCGAACCCTTTGTTTAATTTGGCTAATGATGCTATTACCAAAACTCCCATGTTGCAGTCGGCATTGAGTCAGGTGCAACCTGTTGTGGGCGCGAAAATTGACTCGAATTTGGTGTCTCGCCGGGATTAATTTTTCCTGGTTTTGAAATAGTGGAAAACGCCTGACTCTTTGCAGTTGGGCGTTTCTTTTTTGTTGTGATATACTGTTATATCATGTCCGGTCGATTACCCGAAATCAGGTAGGGGCGGGTAAACCTGCCAATATCTGCCAATAATTGACAATCTCAAAAACCCGCCCGGCCGGGATATTATGGTCGATCGACCGGACATGATATTAATTATGATTTTTAATCGCAGATGTAGGCAGATTAATGCAGATAAAAGTTAGTACAGAGGCAACAATGTTAGTACAAACTAAGGAAAAGTTTTATACTCCAGATGAGTATCGGGAGTTAGAGGAAAATGCTGAGTTTAGAAATGAATACCGCGATGGAGAAATTGTAAAAATGAGTGGTGGTAGTATTAATCACAGCCAGATAATCGGTAATATTTATGCGTTCTTAAAATCTGCTTTGCGGGGAAAGAATGCCAGACCCTTTATGAGCGATTTGCGGTTGTGGATTCCTCGGTATCGACGCGGGACTTATCCAGATGTGATGGTAGTTGAAGGAGAATTAGTTTGCACAGAGGGACGGAAAGATGAAATACTCAATCCTGTGCTGATTGTGGAAGTGCTTTCTAAGTCTACCAAGGATTTCGATCGGGAGGATAAGTTTCGGTTTTATCGCTCGATCCCTGAATTCCGTGAATATGTGTTAGTCAATCAATCTGAGTTTTTAGTCGCACAATATATTAAAACCGACTCAAATGAATGGTTGTTTCGGGAATATGAGGGAGAATCAGCAATAGTTTCCTTCGCTTCAGTGGAAGTGCAAATGTCGATGCTCGATATTTATGAGCTGGTTGTATTTGAAAGCCAGGAGACGGAAGTAGAAGAATAAAATTAATGCTATGGGGTGATGCAATGTCTAGCTTGGTAACAGTAAAACAATAATAATTTGGTTGGTGGTGAGGACTTTAGTCTTCTAATTTTTATGAGGGAAGATATGGATAACTACCGCATTGTCGAAACTTTGACCGAAAGCCAGGTTTCGGACTTGATGGATTTGTACACAAACGAGTTTTGGAGCGACAAGCGGAGGCGGGAGGATGTTGTGAAAATGTTGGCGGCTACTGATGTTATCATTGGTTTTGTCGATGAGAGCGATCGACTAATTGGCATTACCCGCGTCATTACCGATTTCGTATACAGAGCGATGATTTTTGATGTCATCATCAAGCCGACACACAGAAAGATGGGACTGGGTGCGAAGTTGATGGATGCAGTTTTAACTCATCCCGAACTGCAAGCTGTCGAGCATTTTTATCTTAATTGTTTGCCGAACATGATGCCGTTTTACGAGCGTTGGGGTTTTTCGGATGAGGTGGGCGAACTAAAGTTTTTGCGGCGCACAACAGGCTGAACTCAGCCATTTTAAATCCCCAATTTTTCTCGAATTACGTCTTCTTTGAAACCTACTAAAACAGCCGTTTCATCTTTAACGAAAAGAGGACGTTTTAGCAGCATCGCATCCTTAGCAAAAGCCTCTACCCACTCTTCGCTAGTCCAATTATTCTTGTCCTCGCCCAAAGCGCGGTAAGATTGACCGGAAGTATTTCGCATGGGTTGAAAACCCAAAGCAGCTACCCAGCTTTGAATTGTTTCGCGAGTTGGTGGCTGTTCTTTGGTGTTAATGAACTCGTAATTAACATCGCTATCTTTGAGCCACTGGAAAGCTTTTTTGCAGGTTCCGCAGTTCGGGATTCCGTAAACTTGAATTGACATAATAATGATTGTTGACTGTTGACTGTTTGCTAATAACAACTAACAACTGACAACTGACTAAGGACTGTTGACTGTTGGGTAATAACAACTGACTACTGACTAATGACTACTGACTAATGACTACTGACTAATGACTACTGACTAATCTAGCTTGTTGAACCCATTTTTGCACGCGATCGACTGAAGGAGTCAAGTCATTGCGCTGCATTGTCGCTACGTGCAGCCTTAAAACTTGTTGGTGCAATCTCTCCACGGGCATTTGAGCCAATTGAGCCGGAGAAGCAACGCCGGCGTGCAGTAACAGCCCGCAATACTGACACCCTACACTGGGAATTCGAGCCAAATTTGCCATCGCTACCCATTTATTAACATATTGAATGTTAATCTGTAATTGATTGGCTAACAACACTTTCGCCGCCTGCGTTTTCGTCAGGCGAATTAGTTGTCCGGTTGTGGTGATGCTGCACTCTTCCAGTTGAGATTGGTTTTCCTTGCTCAATCCCGGTAAATGTGCGATCGGCCAATCGCGTAGTTGCACAGAAGTTTGAGGAGATTTATGAGAAATTTTCATGTTTTTTCAGTGAATTTTACTTATACTTTAAAGTCTAAATTATCAAACAGTCAATAGAGGATCTCGCTCACGTCACCCCATCAACAAAAACCAGACCCAGGAATTTGACTAATTGCAGGTGTTGTGACTTTTCTGCTAATTGCCACCCCAGTAGCACTTTCCGCCTGTTTTTCCTGACTGGGGATCAGGCTTACTGCTTAACCAAATCATCCAGGCGATGACGACAAAGACTATAAAAAAGACAGCCTATAAATGCTAGCAAAAAAGAAGTGACCGATGAGAATTTTCTCAAAAATGTCTGCCAAGTTTGCAGTCCTAATTTTAGTGCTTTAATGCCGAGAAGGCAAAAACTTGTGGCTGACGGCAAACCCAACTCAAAAATATAGGTTTTTACTCATGACAATTACACAAGGTGATGATTTGTTAACTAATACTTTACAGCAACGGCGGCAAAAACTGTTCGATTTAATTAATTTTCCGGTAATTTTATGGTCGGGGCGCAGCATTCCTCGCAATTATCCGGCACTTACTTATCCCTTTCGTGCCAGCAGTCACTTTCTATATTTTGCTGGTTTGCCCTTAGAAAATGCTGCCATTCGCTTAGAATCGGGCAAATTAGAATTGTTCTTAGATGACGCACCTGCTAGCAGCACTCTTTGGCACGGAGCAATGCCGAAAAGAGCAGAAATTGCCGAACTAATTGGGGCTGATGCTGCTTTTCCAATGGCCGAATTGAAAGCCAGAGCGACAAATGCAGCAACGATCGCAGTTCAGGATTCTTGGACTCAGTTGCAACAGTCTCAAATTCTTGATCGCCCTCTGGCACCGCCCAACTCGCCAACCGGAATCGACCTAGAATTAACCAAAGCAATTATATCTCTGCGCCTGAGCCACGATGCAGCCAGTTTGGCCGAATTGCGTCAAGCTGCGGCTGTCACCGTAGCAGCTCACAAAGCGGGAATGGCGGCAACTCGAAATGCTCAAATTGAAGCAGGGGTGCGCGCTGCAATGGAAAGTGTCATCATCTCCAAAAATATGACCTATGCCTATCCTAGTATCGTGACGGTGCATGGAGAAGTGCTTCACAGCGAACATTATCACAATCCCCTACAAACCGGAGATTTGCTGTTAGCAGATGTCGGTGCGGAAACATCAACGGGATGGGCGGCTGATGTGACTCGCACTTGGCCGGTTTCTGGCAAGTTTTCTCCGACTCAAAGAGCGATTTATGATGTAGTTTTGGCAGCACACGATGCTTGTATTGATAAAATTAGTCCAGGGGTGGAATATCAAGATATTCATCTGTTAGCTGCTCGGATTATGGCGGAAGGATTGGTTGATTTGGGTATCTTGCGGGGCAATGTTGAAGATTTGGTAGAAATGGATGCTCACGCGCTATTTTTTGTACATGGTATCGGACATTTAATCGGTTTGGATGTTCACGATATGGAAGATTTAGGAGATTTGGCTGGCTATGAAGCAGGAAGAACCAGAAGCAGTCGGTTTGGGTTGGGATTTTTGCGGTTGAATCGAGTTTTGCGGCCCGGAATGCTAGTATCGATCGAACCGGGATTTTATCAAGTGCCGGCCATCTTAAATAACCCAGAAAACCGCGCCAAATATGAAGATTTTGTTAAGTGGGAGGAGTTGGAAAAATTTGCCGATGTCCGGGGGATACGCATAGAAGATGATATACTTGTCATCGATGAGGGTAGAGAAGTATTGACAGGGAAATTGCCCACAAAAGCTCCGCAGATTGAGGAGTTAGTTGCGGTAAATACGTAAGTTGAGCCGAGTTCGATCGCACATACGCAGTTCCATCAGGGGTGAAAAAAAATAAATAAAGATGAATAAAGGTTGGCAAACAAGTCTTTTGATATTAGTTAAAAAAGTGATCTCGCAAGTCAGAAAATTCGCAGCAGTAATACTTCCACGCATTGTTCAGAAACCCATATCCTCGCAGCCTCCGATGCAATCTGCACCTTTGCCCCGCAACGAAGAAGAGAGGCTAGAAGCACTTCACCGCTACAACATTCTCGACACAGAGGCCGAAGCAGCTTTTGATGATCTAACAGCTTTAGCATCCTATATTTGTGGCACTCCGATTGCTTTAGTAAGTTTAATAGATGCTAACCGACAGTGGTTTAAATCCAAAGTTGGTCTGGAAGCGCCCGAAACTCCGAGAGAGTTAGCTTTTTGCGCCCACGCTATTTTAAATCCCAACGAATTGCTAGTTGTACCCAATGCTCTAGATGACGATCGCTTTGTCGGGAATCCGCTAGTAACTTCCGATCCCAATATTCGGTTTTATGCTGGAGCCCCGCTAGTAACTCCTGACGGTTATCCGATCGGCACTTTGTGCGCGATAGATACAGTTCCTCGTAATCTCACCCCACAACAGCTAGAAGCGCTGCGGACTTTAGGAAGGCAAATTATCAACCACATGGAGTTGCGAATCAATCTGACTAAATTAAAGCGCGCACAGATCAAGAACAAACAAGTAGAAGAGAAACTGCGTTCTACAGACGAGCAAATTGTCAATTTTTTAGAAGGAATGAGCGATGCTTTTTTTGCTTTCGACACCCAGTGGCGATTTACTTACATCAATTACAAAGGGTCCCAATTTTTGAAGCGATCGCAGGAAGAACTTTATGGTAAAAATTTTTGGGAAGAGTTTCCCGAATTCGTGAATTCTGATTTTTATAAAGAGTATCATGAAGCTGTAGCCAAACAAATTGGAGTGGCTTTTGAAAAATATTATCGTCCATTAAAAGTGTGGTTGGAAGTCCGGGTTTTTCCGTCTCACGACGGCATCTCTGTGTTTTTTCATGACATAACTAAGCGCAGGGAGATGGAATCTGCACTCAGGAAAGAACAGAAAAAAACTGAAAGTTTACTGCTAAACATTTTGCCAGAACCGATCGCCCACAGGTTGAAGTACCAACCGGGGCTGATTGCTGACAAGTTTGAAAAAGCAACAATTCTTTTTGCAGACTTGGTGAATTTTACCCAAATTTCTACTACCATGTCCGCCACTAAATTAGTGTACTTGCTGAATGAAATTTTTTCAGCTTTTGACGGACTGAGTGAGAAGCACGGCTTAGAAAAAATCAAGACGATCGGGGATGCTTACATGGTAGCAGCCGGTATTCCCATTGAACGGCCAGACCACGCAGAGGCGATCGCCGAAATGGCGCTGGATATGCTAGCAGCAATTAAGGAATTAAATGTGAAGCTAGACGCGAAATTTGACCTCCGCATCGGGATTAATAGCGGCCCGGTAGTAGCGGGGGTAATCGGGACTAAAAAATTTATTTACGATTTGTGGGGAAATGCGGTAAATACAGCCAGCCGCATGGAATCTCACGGCATAACAGGCCGCATTCAAGTCAGCCACTATACTTATGACTTACTGCAGGATAAATATGAATTTGAAGATCGTGGCGAGATCGAGATTAAAGGTAAAGGGCAAATGCAAACTTATTTGCTGACGGGTAGAAAAACAGTAAGCGATCTCAAAATCTGAGAGTAAATAAAACTAAGACTTGAAAGTACCTGATTGTTGATGGAAACTCTGCAGGCTGCGATCGATCGCCTCGAAGGCGCGATCGTCCGCTCGGCAGAACGGCTGCAGCAGATCAACCAAATAAGATTATGCTATAGACAGAGATATCCGAGCAATCCTAGGCGCGGTACTCGACGTTATAAAAATACTAAGTTGAAGTCGTCGGAGCCTTTAATAATGGTTCAATTTCATATTCAAACCGATAGCGATATTCCAGCATCCACCCAACTATTCAATCAAATCAGGTTTGCGATCGCCTCGCGACAATTTCCGCCCGGACACCGCTTGCCCAGCACCAGACAGCTAGCCATGCAGACGGGTTTGCACCGCAACACCATCAGCAAAGTATACCGCCAGCTAGAAAATACCGGACTCGTAGAAGCCCAAGCAGGATCGGGCATTTACGTCCGCGCCCAAGGTAACGAAGTTGTAGGCAACAAACTCAAATCTCCGATCCTCGAAGAATATCCCCTTGCCAACAAAATAGTGCAAGCAAGTATCGATCAACTGCTGGAACAGGGCTGTACGCTCAACCAAGCGAGGGAATTATTTTTGGCCGAAATTGACTGGCGGCTCAGGTGCAGCGCCCGCGTGGTCGTCACAGCCCCCACAGAAGACATCGGCGTGGGTGAACTGATGGCGAAAGAACTCGAACAAGCTCTCCGCATTCCTATACAGTTAGTGCCGATGGAACAGCTAGGTACTTTTTTGGATCAAATCTCTTCGGGAACTGTGATCACGAGTCGGTATTTTATCGGAGAAGCAGAATCGATTTCGGCACCTCGTTCGGTGCGAGTTATTCCCGTAGACATCTACGACTACAGCCAGGAAATCCAGTTAGTCGGGGGTTTGCCCAAAGACAGTTATTTGGGTCTCGTCAGCCTGAGTCCGGGAATGCTACGATCGACCGAAGTCATCATCCACAGCATCCGGGGAGAGGATTTGCTGGTAATGACGGCCTTGGTGTCAGACGAGTACAAGATTAACTCGATCGTGCGATCGGCCAGAACAATTTTTTGCGACCAACCGAGTTTTGCTACAGTTAAAGCTGCCATCAATGCGGCTAGAGAAGATATTATTCGTCCCCCGCAACTGATATGCTCCGAAAATTACATCGGATCTAAGTCGATTAATTTGCTCAAGCGCGAGTTGGGCTTGGGATGACGAAGGAAGAAGGAAGAAGGAAGAGGGAAGAAGGAAGAAGGAAGAAAAACAATTCAACTTTTTTAAGTTACCAATCCCAATCCCAATGCCAAATGCCCCAATCCCAATGCCCAATGCCCAATGCCCAATGCCCAATTACCAATTACTAATTATCCATGACAATTGAAATCCAACCTTCAATTAATGTTAAAACGGCGATCGAAAGCCGGCGGGCCGCGCGCAGCTTCAAACCCGATGTCATTCCCCCAGCAATATTGGCAGAGATTTTGCGATTGGGAGTGCGATCGCCCTCTGGTTACAACTTGCAGCCTTGGCGGTTTATCGTACTTCAAAACCCAGCCAGCAAAGAAAAATTAAAAGCTTGCGCCTTCGATCAGCGCCAAGTGGTAGAAGCCCCAGTAGTATTAATCTGTTGTGGCGATCGACGCGCCGGCAGGCCCGAAAACACCGAAGCCGTCATCGAATTGGGCAAAACCACAGGCGCAATGAATGACAATTTAGCCGGTTATATGCGACAAGCAATCCCGCAATTGTTCGAGAACCGTCCCTGCTTCGACTCCCTAGAAGCTTGGACAAACAGACATACAATGCTCGCAGTAGCCCACTTAATGATTGCAGCTAAAAGTTTTGGGGTAGACAGTTGTCCGATGGAAGGTTTTGTCAGCGCTAAGGTGAAAGAATCCTTTCAAATTCCGGAAGAAGTAGATGTTTGCTGTTTGCTGCCGCTTGGTTATGCAGCAGAACCTTTCAAACAATATGGCGGACGTTTTGACGTGACTCAAGTTTATTACAGCGAAAGCTATGGACAGGCCATGTCAGTTGAGATTTGATAGTTAATATTGTTTTGCAACTTGAATTTTCAGAGTTAAGATTTGGAATTAATCGGCGCCCAAGTTCAAACAAATCAAAGATCTCGACTCTTCTGCAATCTAAAATCTAAAACCCCAAATCTAAAATCGCAAGTGGTGATATCAGAGAGAGGAAAAAATATGACAGCAGCAACGCGACAAAGCAACGCCCAAATTCTAGAAGTAAAATTGCAGCAACACTTGCAAGCAGCCGGATTTAAAAACTTACCGCTTTATATTAGTTGCGATTTTCGAGATGAATCTTTAACAGTTGTCGGAGAACACCCGCGCAGTTTAGTTCTCAAAGCCAAACCGACTTTTGCGGTGCTAGAAGCAGCAATTCTCGAGATAGAACCAGAATCTATTCAACAGATTGGACTTTGCCTAAAAATTACCGGGCAAAAACAGCCTTATGCCTTCCATTCTTTTACCATGCACAACCCTGTTTTGTCAAGACCAAAAACAGTGCAGTTGTTCAAAAAAACCGAGAATCTCCCCGCAGAAGAAACCGGGATAGTCTTAACAGAAAATATGGCCGAGACGGCGGATTTAGAGGAGGAGATACCGTTAGAAACGGATGGACAAGATGCGTGGGATGAAGAATATTTCCCGAATTTGTCTGAGAGTTCCAGCAATTCCGATCCGATCGCCTTTAGGGTAGCTACAATCCCGGCAGATATTGGAGACAATCCCTTCAATCCCCTGGATATGGAAGCGGTAACAGTTGCCCAAAAACCCAAGCATTCACCGTTTGCGATGCTGGCTGCAGCAGGAATCATCAGTGTCGCCGCGCTAGTTTTGGCAGGCGGTTATTATATGCTGAGCCGGCCCTGCGTCATCGGAGAATGTAGTGCTTTAGCTAAGGCCAAACAGTTGAGCGAGAATTCGACGAAGACGCTGAAAACGTCAAAAGTTGCCAACACCCCCCAAGAAGCGCAGCGACAATTAAAACAGGCGATCGCCCTTTTGGAACCGATTCCCTCCTGGTCAATTCATCGCGGTGAAGCTCAAAGCGCCTTGGAAAGCTACCGTTCCCAAAATCAGAATTTAAACTCTGCGATCGATGCAGCGCGCCTCGCACAGTCAGCAGCCCAGAAAACCCAAAATCCGCCTTATTCTGCCGAGAACGGACAGGAAGCGCAAGCTCTGTGGCAAAGTGCGATCGCCGAACTCGGAGAAATCCCCCCAGACAGTCCAGTTTATGCTTTTGCTCAGAAAAAAAAGCAGGAATACCGGAAGAATGTAGCAACTGGAAATCGGCAGTTAAGCACAGAGAAAAAAGCGGAAAAAACGCTGCTCGCCGCCAAAAGTAGAGCCCAAATAGCCGAAGCTCGCGAAGCCGTAGCTCAGACAGCCGAGACGTGGGCTCAAGTGCAATCAGGTTGGGAAGAATCCCTCGACATCCTATCAGAAATTCCCACGAACACGACATCTTACCAACAAGCTAAACTGCTAGTTCCCAAATACGAAACCAAACTTTCAGAAGCTCGCGAGCGCAAAAATGTCGAAGGAATTTCGGAAAATGCGTATACTCAAGCTGTGACTTTAGCAGCGGAAGCTCAAATTTTTGAGGGCAAAAACGCCTGGTTTAAAGCATCAGAATCCTGGCGAAGAGCTTTGAGTTACGCGGAGCAAGTGCCGGCGGCAACTGCCTATTCTCAGAAAGCCCAACCGCTGATCGCTTCCTATAAAACTTCATTGCAGCAAGCAGAAGTAAAGTTGCAGGAAGAAAGAAAACTGCAAAAAGCCCGCACGGATTTAGATAGAACTTGTAAAGGCAACCCCAAGATTTGTGATTATACTGTTAGCAAAGATTTGATTGCCGTGCAGATGACTCCAGGTTACGTGCAGAAATTGCAACAAACTTTCATTCAAGCAAACAACAACAATGCTGTGAAGTCTCGCCAAGCTGTAGAAAAGCACGTTCAAACGTTGCAAAAAGCTTTGGAGGCGATCGCCGAAAACGCCAAAATCCCGATGCAGGTGTACGATGGCGAAGGCAAGCGGATTGGGAGTCACGAACCGAAGTAGTTGTAGTTGTAGGGTGCGTGAGGGCAAAAAATCTGTCAGAACGATCGCAATATTTACACTCACGCATCGCCAGCACTTTCATCCCCAGTCAATCCAGCTTGAAAAACTTCTTGCGCCGTCAATTTCAACTCTGGAAAAGTGAAGGACTCTATTGTCTCATCTCCCCGAAATAGACTAACTTCATACTCACCCTCAACCAACTGATAAATCGAAATAGTCGGTTGCTTGGGATTCCCGATAAACCTGCGGCCACCCAAACCGAGATAATCCACAATCCAATATTCGGGAATCCCGATTAGTTCGTATTCCCCTACTTTTTTGATGTAGTCATCTTGCCAATTCGTGCTAACTACTTCAATAACCAGCGGAATTGATGCGCCTTGAGTCACAGTGGAGAAATTTTCCCACAGAGGTTCTGATGCTAAATTTGAGCCATTTAAGATTAGAATATCGGGGGAATAAGCTGATTCGTTTTCTGATGGCTTAACTAATGCTTGTTTGGGGATTAGGTACGGAAGGTTTAGCCTGACAAATTCAAGAGTTAATTCCGAGGCTAAGAAACCGATAACTTCTTCATGTTTTCCCGGTCGCTGGGCTATTTCAATAATTCCTCCGTTGTGCAGTTCGTAACGTCGGTTTTCTGGTTTCCATTCGACAAATTGTTCAAAAGTTACTGGTTGAGTTGGACTTTGAATCATGGCTATTTCTTCTTAGTTATGACCGGGGCGGGCGAGACGCCCAACCCCTACTCCCCACAAGAAAATTTAAGTCTTGTGGAACAGGCATCTTGCCTGTTCCGCCCACCTCACAAGAAAGCTTAAGTCTTGTGGAACAGGCATCTTGCCTGTTCTTAAAAATACTGCGGGTTTAATAGATAAGGTGTCTAGCATCTAAATTGTATTTTTCGGGCGGGCAAGATGCCCAACCCCTACTCCCCACAAGAAAATTTGGCGTTGCTGATTTAGGGTATGAAAGGCTAATAGGCAAGTCATAGAAACCAGTATCCACAAAACTTCGGGATTTTCAAGTTATTGTTTTCATACCCTGATTAAGCAACGCCCTTGACTTTAGAGTTGTGGGACTAGGTACCTTACAGCAAATTTAATTCTGGTAAGCCAAGTTAATGATCTTCAAGTCCCCCTTTTGTTGGCGTAGCCTGTCCAAAGGACATAGGGGGATTTAGGGGGATTTAGGGGACTCGCAGCACCACTTATCTGAACGCAAACTGCTGTTAACTTCTGACCCAGAGAGACTTGGGCATCAAGCAATGTAGATGTTTTGCTCCCGGCTCTATTTTGCCAATCCGTGCATCCATGGCTAAACTGGCAAGGGAATAGGCATCAAGGGGTACAAGTCCTTTTAGGGTCTGCATTCTCTCAATTAGACTCATGGCCGCCATGTTCATAGCCTGCATTGCATCACCATCGATGGCATGGGTGACAAAACTATCTGAGGTATCAGTGGTAGGGTTAGGGGCAAGGACTGGAGTTGGTTGTTTCGGTAACATACAATAGACCCCTTTTAGTTGATTGACCACCTCTGCTACTCGACAATCACCGTAGTTTGCCATGTATTGACGAGCTTCATTACTGTTTAAGCCTTTAGATTCAGCAAGAAATTTTAGAGTTTCTTCTTCCAGAATATTGATCGCAATATTGAGGTCTCGATCATAACCCATCGTTATCCAATGAGTATCTGACTCAATCCGTGGCCAAGTCAGGCGTTTACCCTTAATTACTTCTACAGTCAGGTTCAGTTCATTAAAGGCAGACTCGATCGCTGTTAAATTAATCTCACCATTACCTTGCACCGCATGGGAATCCCCAGACCACAATAAAGCTCCATCCACAAACACTGGTAAGTAAATCGTTGTGCCTTCTACTAATTCTCTACAGTCGAGGTTTCCGCCAAAAGGTCCAGGGGGTACGGTGCTATATTGTCCACTTTCAGCCCTCGCCACCCCAAGAATACCGGGGAACGGACGCACAGGTAATTCAATCCCCGGCAAAAATTCTGTTACCCCACGCTTGAGGTCAAGGAAGAAATGTTTTACTTGGGGTTCCGGGAAGCTAGTTGGGAATTGCCCTAGGGCAAGATTACCCGGCAGGTTCCAGTTGGAGCCATAGGTACGAGGCACAATCCGATTAATTTTGACTTTGAGAGTATCTCCGGGTGCTGCGCCCTCTACAAAGATCGGCCCTGTAATCGTATGGGGTCCACGACCGGGATTATTTACCCGCAGTCTAGTAATTTCTTCGATCGATACCCCCGGCAAAACTTGATTCATGGAAGCCATCATGGTTTCCATGACAACGGTGTCCCCTGATTTAATCCGAGCGCGGGGTGTCTCTGCATTATTAAACCAACCCCATTGGACTGTTTCATCATTGGCTGGCAGTAAGTACACACCACCCTGATACTGTCCCACATATCCTTCCTGTAAAGCTGCCATTTCCGATCGATTGGTTGGAGTTTGAGCAATCAATTTATTTGGTAACAAGGTCGCAGCCGCAGCTACAGTCCCACCAAGAAGAAAATCACGTCGATTCGGCATAGCTTGCTTTTTTATGGTAAATGTCTGTAATCCCCTGATCCATCTAGATCAAAGCAAATATATTATTCAGGCTTATTCTTTGAGAATTTGTTATCTAAAATACAAATAGCTTAGAAAAGGAATAAACACTCACCATAAATCTATATCTTAAAGATGACAGATTTTGAGCATATTTATATCTAAGCTGTTGTGCATTTAAAGTGAATGTCAAAAAACAATTCCCCGTCTTGTGGGGTGGGCGTCCCGCCCGCCCTCAATATGCAATTTAAATGCGTGACAGCTTAATGTCTGAAAAAATAAGGATATTTCTGAGTCCGGTGATTTTTCGCCACTCAATTTCTGGATATTGAGACCGTACTTCTAGAGGGATATTTTTAACGGGACTTAAACAAATTTCAAGCCCAAATAGAGCATCGAACTAGCTTTGTAAGCAGAGAATACGTCCCATTTTTCATTCAGCCACTTGACAAACCTAAAAGATATTGCTGTCAGAAATGCTTCAATCGCTTCCGTAAAGGTGTTTAAAGGTTTATTTGCCCATCTACGTCTTAATCCGCAGGTTTTGGTATGCCATAGGATAAAACTGTAGGCACAAAATACCAAAATTAAATGCCTCATTAGACTGCGTTTATCTCTCACTTGATATTCTTTGGTGTTGCTTAATCAGGGTATGAATGGAAAATTTCGGAATTGCTATAAGCCCTCGAAGGGTGAGTTTTGTAACATCAAGGGAAAAGTTGATTCATACCCTGATTAAGCAACGCCGAAAATTTAAGTCTTGTGGAACAGGCATCTTGCCTGTTCTTAAAATAGTGCCAAATGCAAATTCCTACCTACATCATATTACCAATTATCAATGCCCAATGCCCAATTCCCAATGCCCAATTCCCAATTCCCAATTCCCAATTCCCAATTCCCAATTCCCAATTACCATTTTATCAACTGTGCATCTTGATTGAAAAACTTCCGGGACAATCCCTCAGTCAAAAGCAGAGTTGCGATTACAGTTGCCAGCGCTAACACAAACATAATCAAAATTTGGTAAGATGCTGCATCGAGAGGACTGACACCGCTCAGCATTTGACCTGTCATCATTCCGGGTAAAGTTACGATTCCTACCACCGTCATTGTATTTAAGAGCGGGATTAATCCAGCTTTGATCGCATCTTTGCGGTACTGTTTTACTGCTTGCTGCGGCGTCGAACCTAAACTTAAATGGGTTTCTATTTCTAACTGGCTGCTATTAACTGTACTCACAAGTCTTTCGCCAGCGATCGCCCCGGAGTTCATGGCATTGCCCAAAATCATACCCGCTAAAGGAATCAGGTATTGCGGTTCGTACCAAGGGTCAGGTTGCAAAATTAGCAAGTTTGTATAGGCGAGAGTCAAGGCCGTACTGATAAAAATTGAACCCCAAACTAAGGGAAGTAAGTTCTTGATTTTTTTGCTGATGCGGTTGCTGGCAACCATGCTAGCTGTTGTCAGCATGATTGCTAAAACTGCTAAAACCAGCCAAGGATTTTTCCCCTCCGGGTCAAATACGACTGCGAGCACGTACCCGACTAAGATTAGCTGGATCAGGGTGCGCCCTGCAGCGATCGCGATCGCCCCCTCCAATCCCAATCCCTGCCACGCCGAAAGCCCGATCGCGATCGCCACCATCCCCAAAGCCCAACCCAAATCAGTAAAATCTAGCAGAATTAACACCGGCCCACCCTTTAGATAACGTGATTGTTTGCCTGTCCAAATATAAGATATTGCAATAAAGGTTTCTGAGAAACAGTTTTGCTGCAAGAATTTGCTTTGATAATGCTTGAAATTTATGGTGTGAAGAGTGAATAATGTTCCCCCCCTCGACTTAACCCGCCAATACGCGCAGATTGGCGACGAGATCACCGCTGCGGTGCAAAAAGTGCTTGCCTCTGGCGGCTACGTAGGTGGCCCGGCCGTGAAGAGTTTTGAACGAGAGTTCGCCGACTACATCGGCGTTTCCGAGTGCGTTGGCTGCAACTCCGGCACCGATGCCCTGATTTTGGCTTTGCGAGCTCTCAAAATTGGCCCCGGCGATGAAGTGATTACCACTCCTTTTACCTTTTTTGCTTCGGCTGAGACAATTAGCGCCGTCGGTGCGACTCCAGTATTTGTCGATATTGACAGCGAGACTTTTAATCTGGATGTCGAACTCCTTGAAGCGGCAATTACCGACAAAACCAAGGCAATTATGCCAGTGCACATCTTCGGCCAACCGGTAGACATGACTCGGTTGATGGAAATTGCGACTCGGCACAATTTAGCCGTAATTGAAGATTGCGCCCAATCTGTCGGGGCCGAGTGGCAGTCTCAAAAAGTCGGCAGCATCGGCCATGTGGGCTGCTTCAGTTTTTATCCGACCAAAAATTTAGGCGCTTGCGGTGACGGTGGCGCGGTGACGACAAACGATCCAGCCCTCGCAGCTTCGATGCGAGTGCTCAAAGAACACGGACAGTCTTCTAGATATTTCTACGAAGAAATCGGGTACAACAGCCGTTTAGATGCCCTGCAAGCGGTGATTCTCAGCATTAAATTGCGGTATCTCGACAGTTGGAACGCCCAGCGGCGGGAGAAAGCGGCACTTTACAGCGAATTTCTCTCCCGCGTGCCCGGAGTTGCCGTCCCCAAAGAATTGCCGGAAGCAAAAGGAGTTTGGAATCAATACACGATCCGGCTGACAAGTCCAGAAGAGGCGCAAAATCCCTCTGGAGATTTTCGAGATTGGATGCGGGCTCAGTTGCAGGAAGCTGGCATCGGTTCGATGGTTTACTATCCGTTACCTTTGCACCTGCAACCTGTTTACAAATCTTTAGCTTATCAAGCAGGTCAGTTGCCAAAGGCTGAGCAAGTTTGTCGCGAAGTCTTGTCTTTGCCGATGTTCCCGGAACTGTCGAGGGATCAACAAGAGCGGACGATTTATGGGCTGAAAGATTGCTTGGCAAAGGCCGATCGCATCCGGTAGCTTTGGCGCGATGGCATAAGCGAGGGAAACGCAGCAGGAGGAAAGAATTGCAGGGTTGCAGTGTTGTGAGAATGTGCAGCGGTCAGGGAGAGCCGTTAAGTATTTTGACCGATCACTTGTACTTTTATGTACTATATTTAATGAAAAGAAACAAATTTAGGCTAGCAATCCGCCTCGAACGGGTGCATTTTCCGCTCGCCTAAACCTTGCAATGCGATCGGTCAATGATGAAGAAGGAAGAAGGAAGAGGGAAGAGGGAAGAACGAAGAAGGAAGAACGAAGAAGGAAGAATAAATAATATTTGAACTTTCGACTTCCAATCCCCGATGCCCGATGCCTGATGCCTAATGCCCGATGCCCGATGGCCGATGCCCAATTCTCAATTTAACCTGTAATTTTCATAAGATAAGAGGAAAATAAACGAGTGCCTCAGTATCAATTCACTCAGGCTAGACGCTACGATCCACAAGCGATCGCTCAGTATTACCGCAACCGTCCTTGGAAAGCAATTTGGCGCGCAATTACCGTTATTTGGTCTTTTGCGGGCTTTGTGCTGGGGATGCTGTGGGACAGTTGGCAGCACGAAGTCGCAGCACACCAGCCGGAACGGGCCGCCCACCTGCGACAAATACTCACTCGCTTGGGCCCCACTTTCATTAAAGTCGGCCAAGCCCTTTCTACCAGACCGGATTTGATCCGCAAAGACTTTCTCGAAGAATTGATCAAACTTCAGGATCAATTGCCGCCGTTTGACTCCGTGCGCGCTTTCGAGATTATTGAAGCGGAACTCGATCGCAAAATTAGCGAAACCTACAGCGAAATATCCCCCGAACCTGTGGCTGCGGCAAGTCTCGGTCAAGTCTACCGAGCTCGCCTCCTCACCGGGGAAGCAGTAGCAGTCAAGGTTCAGCGACCGAATTTGCTGCCAGTCTTGAGCCTGGATCTTTATT
Organism: Microcoleus sp. K1-B1; assembly: GCF_036704705.1. NCBI lineage: Bacteria > Bacillati > Cyanobacteriota > Cyanophyceae > Oscillatoriales > Microcoleaceae > Microcoleus > Microcoleus sp. K1-B1. The sequence continues at coordinate 26,717 of NZ_JAUBSH010000040.1, forward strand.
TAATGCGCTGGGCCGCTGGATGGTTGGGCCCCTTGTTGCCGCTGAATCTCGGTCACGACCTCTGTTTGATCGTCGATGAATTCGGTATCAAATTGTTCGAGGAAATTGATTATATCAATGAAGGACGCAACGCCGAGAAATTTGCTACAAATTTTGCAGACGACCCGACAGTAAAAGTTCCCAGCATTTACTGGCGCTATACTTCAAATTGCGTTCTGACTCTTGAATGGATTGACGGCATCAAGCTGACAGATATGGAAAGTGTTAAAGCCGCAGGTTTGGATACCGATAGTTTAATTGAAGTCGGAGTCCGCAGCGGTTTGCGGCAGTTGCTGGAACACGGATTTTTTCATGCTGATCCCCATCCGGGAAATCTGTTTGCCTTAGCGGACGGCCGCATGGCTTACATTGATTTTGGGATGATGGATCAGATGGAAGAAACAACTAAAGAAACTTTGGTTGATTCTGTCGTTCATTTGATCAACAAAGATTACTTACAATTAGCGAAGGATTTTGTCAAACTTGGCTTTTTGACTCCAGATACAGATATTATGCCGATCGTCCCGGCGTTGGAATCTGTACTGGGTGATATCGTCGGCGAAAAGGTGTCAGATTTTAACTTCAAGACGATTACAGACCAGTTTTCGGAGTTGATGTACGATTATCCTTTCCGGGTGCCGGCGAAATTTGCCTTAATTATTCGCTCTCTGGTGACAGAAGAAGGTTTGGCCCTGACGCTGAATCCGAATTTCAAGATAGTCGAGGTGGCGTATCCTTATGTAGCGCGGCGTTTGTTGAACGGAGAATCTCCGGCTCTGCGGCGGCGTCTGATTGAGGTATTATTCAAAGATGGCAAATTCCAGTGGAACAGGTTAGAGGACATGATCGCGATCGCCCGATCGGATCGTAGTTTCGACTTGCTCCCCACAGCACAACTAGGCTTGCAATTTTTGCTGTCAGAGGAAGGCTCGTTTTTGAGACGCCAGCTAATGTTAGCTTTGATTGAGGACGATCGAATCCACACCGAAGAAGTTCGCAGCCTGTGGAACTTAGTCAAGGAAGATTTGCAGCCCAGTCGCCTGTTCAACGTTGCTCTAGGCGCTTTGACGGAATTTTCCACAGCAGGAGCAGCCGCGCTAACTCGATTTTAATTAGAAGGAAGAAGGAAGAGGGAAGAAGGAAGAGGGAAGAAAAATAATTCTACTCTTGCCAATTCCCAATTCCCAATTCCCCATTCCCCATTCCCCATTCCCCATTTCCAATTACCCAAATTAAGGAATTATTCGTGTATTATTTTCCAGAACCTCCCTATTTTTTAATGTCGGCTGGATTACTAGCAGGTATGGCCTCCGGCGTAGCATTTGAAGCAACTCTCAAACAATCGGTACAACAGTGGTCTAAAAATCGTTCTACTCGCACCTTGGCTAACCTGCCAAGGCTGCAATTGGTCATACCTTTTGTGGGAATGGCTGGCGGTATTTGTGTATTTTTAGCTTCGGGGATGGAGATTTTTGGCTTCCCAAAACTACTTTCTTATGCCCTAGCTTTGCCACTAACGCTACTCACGGGCTGGCTAGTTTGGACTCAGCTAGGTAAGCTTTTGATCGAGTTAGAACGCGGAGGTTCCCAAGCACTGGATTTAGATTCTTTTGAACAATGAAACTTAACTATCAACCTTTTTTGTGAGAAGCAAGGGGGTTGATAGTTATTTAGGATTATCCTATTTAATGCTTTTTGAACCGCAGAGAACGCAGAGAACGCAGAGGAAGAGAAAGAAGAAGATGACAAGTTAGGCGATAATTTGTGTAAAATTTTTAAAATTTAAAATCTAAAATCTAAAATCGAATGAGTATTTTAATTGTTACGGGTGCGGCGGGATTTATTGGCTCTAACTTAGTAGAAACTCTTTTAAATCGAGGGGAGACGGTGATAGGTGTTGATGAGTTCAACGATTATTACGATCCGGCTCTCAAGCGCAAGAATATTGCACGATTTGAAAAGTATCCGGGTTTTGAATTGGTGGAAGGCGATATTTTGTCTGTAAATTGGCGAGATCTTTTATCCGATGCTAAGGTAATATTTCATCAGGCGGCGCAAGCAGGAGTTCGTGCTAGCTGGGGTGAGGGTTTTCGCAGCTATACCGAACGCAATATTAACAGCACTCAAGTATTGTTAGAAGCGGCAAAAGATGCGCCAAGATTGCAAAAGTTTGTCTATGCTTCTTCTTCTTCAATTTACGGTAATGCTGAATCTTTCCCCACGAATGAAAACGCTTGTCCGCAGCCGGTTTCTCCCTACGGAATTACGAAGTTAGCCGGTGAACGTTTGTGCGGACTTTATTACAAAAATTTTGGCGTTCCGACTACTTCCCTGCGCTATTTTACTGTTTACGGGCCGAGACAGCGCCCCGATATGGCTTTTCACAAGTTTTTTAAGTCGATTTTGTTTGACGAGGCGATTTCTATTTTCGGGGACGGATTGCAAACGCGCGATTTTACTTTTATCAGCGATTGCGTGGCGGCGAATTTAGCGGCGGCTGAGGTTGCGGAAGCTGCGGGGGAAGTTTTTAATATTGGTGGAGGAAGTCGGGTAGTTTTGAAAGAAGTTATTGATACAATAGAGAGAATAGTCGATCGACCTATTCGGATCAATTTTTCCGAAGCTGCGAGGGGAGACGCGCGGCACACTAGCGCGGATGTGTCTAAAGCCAATAAAATCTTAGGTTATCAGCCGCAGGTTGCTTTAGAAGAAGGATTAAGGCGCGAATGGGAGTGGATTCAGTCTTTGTACAGTTAGAGTACAGTTAGATGCTATCTATCCCAGAAATTCCGCAACTTAAATTGAACATTATTAATTTTTTGAATTCCCCAACTTTTGAGATTTCTCTGCAAGCGAACTAGCAAATTTGGAGGCGCGAGTTTTGGCTGTGTTTCCGGCGAATTCAAATAGCGATAGTGCAGAAATACGTCTCGGTAGGGAATCTCAATATCTTCACCAGCACACAATTGATTAATTTTTGCAGCCGAAATACTCATGTAATGCAAATAAGTAAGCCGCCGTCCTTTATCATATAAAACATTATCTATCACATCAAATTGAGAAGACCAATGATTTCCCGTTACCTGTTCGGGTTGAGTATATGCAAAGTTGTAAAAAGAGATTTTGCTGCGGGCGACTAAATAGTTAAGTAAAGATTGGTCAGCGCCCCGCAAAGACATAATTTCCGCTTCTCCTGATGTTAATTGTTCTAAAAATTTAGAGCAATTATTTCGATTGAAAACCCCGGCTTTTGACGCAAACCAACCCGCACAAAAAGTATGAGATTGCAGGTCATCAATATTTAAAATTTGAGGTAATTTTGGCGAGGAAAAATCAAATATATAATTGAGGTCGGATTTGTATTGAAAATCGTTTGCTACCCAATCGAAATCATCAAGTTTTTGATAAATGTAATCTAGAGAACCCATTAACAGAGTGTCTGCGTCAAAATAGATAAATTTATCAAAAGGGCCGTCGAAACAACATAATTTTCGGTGCATTTCCAAACATTGAACAGGTTTCCAACCTTGAGATTTCCATACTTTTTGAGCTTTTGCATGAGTGTTCCAAACTTGAGTGGCAAAGTCTTCCCAGAAAATGATTGAATCGCTATTGTCAAACAGGTTGACATGAGGACGAGTTGCAATTTCTACTTGCACTTTTTTCATTCTGTCATCATAGGGAATGATACAAACAGGAATATTTTTTGCCCCGTTGACTTCGAGACTGTTTAATAAAGCGACTAAGTGGTCGAACACAACATCGTTTGCTAGAATATAAATGCCATCAGCCATAGTTTTTTAGTTAATAAGTAACCCAGCGCATATATATTGCTTTTTAGGTGCGGGCAAGATGCCCACACCACAAGAAATAAAATTTATTGATTGTGAAACAGGCATCTTGCCTGTTCGTCAAAGCTTGTTTGGTGTCAGACATAGCACAAAATTTATGAATTGTGGAACAGGCATCGTGCCTGTTCTTCCAAGCTTGTGGGGTGTCAGACATAGCACAAAATTTATGAATTGTGGAACAGGCATCTTGCCTGTTCTTCCAAGCTTGTTGATAATGATACAACATATGAGTTTATCCTCACCTACTCAAAGCCCGAAATATTTTTTGCACTAAGTTGGGTTTTTCCTCATTGAGATAACGATAATGTTTCCAAAGTTTCCAATAAGGACTACCCGATTTAATCGGTATGCCAGCCCAGTGAATATATTTTAATTTTTTGCCTTTGTCATAAAGAACATAATCTATTTCTTGAAAATGCTTGGAACCCGCCCAACTTCCGGGTTCTGTTTCTGAAGCTTTAACAAGATTGCAGCGTTTGGGAATCAGTTTAAGAATGATATAATTTAGTATAGGTTGGTCTGTGACATTTTGAGTAAAGTCAAAATATTCTCGATGCTGCGAACATTCTCGCAAAATCTCATACATTTGCGATTCTGTAATAGTTCCTTTTCGGGAGGCCCAAAAACCGCTGTTGAATACATCTTGAAGCTGTGAGTCGGTAAAGATATTTTGTTTTTTTACAGCGGGTGAAAATACATTTCGCAGTTTTTCGCTGAGGTGGTGGTAGTCGCAGCAAAAAAAGTCTACTTCTGATAGTTTGTTTAAGTTGGCGGCGATGTCTTCAAAGACGATGATATCGGTATCGATGTACAGAAATTCGTCTAGGGGGCCAAACCAGGCGGCGAGTTTTCGCATTTTGTTGGGCAGGGCTAAAAAGTTGCGATCGAACATTTGGCCAATTTCTCTGGTAAACTGTTCCACAAACTCCAGATTTGGGAACAATTGCACCCCGTGGAGACTGCTGAGTGCGGCTGCGACTTGCTGATAATTGTCGTCGAAGGGAATCAGAAAAACAGGTACTTGACAATTGTACAGACGTATGCTGTTTAGAAGGGCGATCGCACTTTCGATCACCTTATCATTCGCAACAATATAAATACCGCGATTCATACATTTATCCTCAACCTTCTCAATACCCTTTTTAACAAATTCGGCGCAGAAACCTCAGTATAAGACTTTGGCGCTTGGGCAAAAATCGGACGCTTGGAGGGTTCCCGGAGATAGCGGTAATGCAGAAACAAATCGCGATAGGGAAACTCAATATTTTCCCCCGCACAAACTCTCCGAATTACATCCGGCGGCACACCAATATAATGAATGTAAGTAAGTCGGTTTCCCTTGTCGTACAAAATCCGATCTTGCTCTTCAAAATGTTTAGAAGTAACGCTACACCCAGTTTTTTCGCCATCCGGGAGGCTATAAGCAAAATTATAGCTATTCACCCCCGTTTTCATCACCATATAATTGAGCAACGGCTGTTCTCCCGCACCTTCATAGAGAATTTCCGCCTCGCCAGATTGCAGTTGAGCTAACAGCCATTCCCTAGTATCTTGCTCAAACAATCCTTGCTTGCTGGCGTAAAATCCCGAACAAAATATTTCCGAGTCTATCCGATTTTGCTCAAAAACTTCTAGCAGTTTTGGCGACTGAATATTGTATACTTTAGTTGGGTCGCGAAATTGAAAATCATAAACCACAAAATCCGATTCCTCTAACTTCAGAAAAACCGCATCAAGGGAATTCATCACCAAAGTATCGGCATCCATATAGATAAACTTGTCAAAGGGGCCGTCGAAAGCGCAAAAGCGCCGGTGTGCGCCGTAAAGCCGGAATTTTTTGCGGTTCAAACGCTCGGGTGCGGCTGCTTCCATGAATTTATCCCATCGCTGAATAGATGCGCTATCTTCATAAATAAAGACGTTGGGACGGTTAACAATTTCAGCTTGGATTTGCTCTATTTGGTCGTCGAAAGGATAAATACAGACAGGAGTCTTTGAGCCTAAGATAACTTCAATACTGTTGAGCAATGCAATTAGTTGGTCGTAAACTGTGTCGTTGGCAAGCGTGCAAATTCCATTCATATATACTCGCTCAATTATATCGTGTCCGCTCGATTAATCACGCTTTAAAGTTTTGAAATAAAAGTCTATACACCTTCGGGAAAAATGACAAGACATAAAAATCATCGCCGAATACTACAAACCAAAAACCCGAGACTAGGCTAAAACACAAGCCACGCGAAAACCAACGTCTATAGCCCGGAAGCTAGCCGAATATCTAAGACGAGTGGCACTGCGGCAATATACCGCAGAATATTTCCAGGAACCGCCACGCTGCATACGTTTATCATTTGTGCCAGTTTCCCAAGAACTTCCGTCAGTTGGTGCGCCGTTATAGTTTTCGTGCCAGGTATCGCTGCACCACTCCCAAACATTGCCGTGCATATCGTACAGTCCAAAGGCATTGGGGGTAAAACTCCCCACATCCGTTGTTTCTCGGCTGCAATTGTAAGAGTCTGTGGGGGGAGCGTTTGCGTAGGCAGGGTATTTGTCATGGTTGACTAATTCTATGGCAATGGTTTCCCCAAAATGAAATGGCCCTGTTGTACCCCCACGACAGGCGTATTCCCATTCTGCTTCACTCAGGAGGCGATATTTTTTCCCGGTTTTTTCTGAGAGTTTGTCGCAGAATTTGACGGCATCTTGCCACGACACACCTATTACAGGACGTTTTTCACCTTGGACAACCGATGGATTTTTTTCCATCACTGCTCGCCACTGTGCTTCGGTGATGGGATACTTACCTGCAAAAAAAGCGGGTACTTTTACTTGATGCTGCGGACTTTCCCTCTCTTTTCTACCTTCTTCTGTTTCTGGCGAACCCATCATAAATACCCCGTCGGGAATCGATACCATTTCGATCACAACTGAGTTCCCTAAGTCTTCAGGGAAGAAGCGAGCAAAGAACTGACTGCGGCTGTTTTCCTTTCCTGTAGCATCGACTGCGATAACATCAAATTCAAAAGAGCTACGTAAATGTTGTTGAATCTTCTCCTCATCTCTCTTCCTCAGCAGCGAATAGGCGGCAAACTTCACCGCCATTGATTCATATTGCAGTGCCCCAATTATTAAATCTAAGCCAGGTTCTCCATATTTCAGTGCTTCAGACAGTGCAGCAATTTTCACCTCGACAATCGGTGAAGCCAAACGACTCTTAACGCCGGGAATCCCCCCTAAAATAGCCGCAGCGAATGGCACTTGAGATTCACCGCCCTTGACGGCATCGTATTCTCTGGGTTGACTTTTATTTGCTGTCATGGTGCTATTTCCTGACCTCCAAAATTACGGATCAAAACCAAAGAAACCGGGTTTTTGACTGTTTCTTCTGGCTGCTAATTATTCTCGCAAAAAACCCGGTTTCTGACCCGTGGGTAAGCCGTATAATTAAAAGACGATCGTCCAACCTTCGCGCTGTGCTTGTTGCTCAGTGTACGACACGCCGTCAACTTTCAAACCTTCTTGATTCAGCAGCGTAATCAAGCCACCTTTTTTACTCAGTTGCACGTTTGGTGGCAAGGTAAAGACCACAGAAGCACCAGCAGCAACTGTACCGGAAAGGCTATGCTTGTTTTTTAACTTATCTGCGATCGACCATCCAGTCAAATCGATTGCATCCGGTGAAGCATTCAGCAGCGTTACGGTTTCCTTTCCAGCATCTTCACCCACAGGACTTACTAACGCCGCCACAATTCTGACAATATAGTCAGGTTCTAGAACTTTACCTCCTGTGACAGGTTTGACAGGAGGTTTGCCGATAATGGGTGAGGGTATCGTGTCGATAGGCTGTCCCGAATTGTCATCAGTGTGCCAAGTTTGCGATTGAAACTTCAGGAAAATGCCTACCCAGCGGTTTTCTGACGGGAAGTGTAACAGCATTCCGCCGTCTTGCCAAACGCCGTTATCTTTGGCAAACTTGCCGGCATTCCCTTGATTCATGTGGATGTCGTGAATGCCGTTACCGGGCAAAAAGCCGAAGATTTTGTCTTTGATTCTTTCCGGCCCCCATTTCTCGCCAAAAGCATAGATATGAGCTGATTCATCCGACATTGCCCGCTGCACGTATTTGTCAATTTTCTCGTTTAAGTCATTATCCGCACCAGGTACATCGAAGGGTAGAGGTATCATTTTAGTGCGATCGAACAAATTACCGCGAATAAAATCAAGTGCCAAACCACCGGGCTTTCTCTCCAGTTCCTTGAACCCCAAAGGCAAATCTGCCAAATCTGCCAAAATGGGATAAGAGAAATTTTCATCAACCAAATACTCTAATTCCGACGGTTCTAGCTTCGATTTTACATTGACGGCAATTCGGTAGTCTGTATCTTCCGAAACTAAGTGAACTTGGTAATGAGCATTAGACGTAATCGCCAAACGCCGTCCCACAGGACGACCTTTTAAAACACCGTAATTCTTTAAAGCCATCAGCTTCTCCTCGGTACTTCAAAATATACAACATAATCTACAGGAGCGATCGTACTGGCCAGTCAAGCCGCCCCTTAATTCTGTCACCCCTCCCCCAATAACTTATGATAGAAATCTGGTTTCTTACTTTTACGAATCATTAAAATTTATTTCCTGAGATACAAACTTAGATAGCCAATTGAGCAAGTTCAATTCGTGGAGAATGATTTGTCGGGCTTCGGCAATTTTATCCCTGGCTTCATGCCAATAATCCGGCGTAGCCACAACCTCTTTAATAAATTCTACTCCTTTCTCATCCAAACTCGGCAGCCGCAGAAAACTACCCGCCGGCAACAACTTATCCGCCGCCGAACCGCCGTAATAAATTGGCAAACACCAAGCTAATAAGGCATCCCAAAGCTTCTCGCTGACATACCAATCGTTTTCTGCATAATTTTCTATAGCTAAGTTGTAATAGTAGGGTGCAACGGCGTGCCATTTATTGTTTACAGTGCCGTTACCGCGCGCCCAAGTTGGCAAGTTTCGCCCGTAAAGGTCAAAATCTAATTCTTGCGATCGCAGCAATTTGATAAAGTCTAATCTGTGGCGGTGATTGGCGCTGCGGCTAACACCTGAAGTAATCCAAGAACAGGATTTAGTTTTAGCTGGTGGTGGCATTTCATCCAGTTCTCGAAACGAGTTAGAGTGATACCAAATCGCGGGCATATAATCGGGTTTTGGTGCGAAATTGTCTGGTCCGGAAACGTAACCGCAATAAAGTTTGGCTTGTTCGTAGTTGGCTTTGGTAATCTCAATAACTTCTGGTAATGGTGGCTCGCGGATCAGGTAAATTATGCGTTCCTTGGGGACACCGCGCAATTTGTCTCGAATGTCATTTTCTGGGTTTTGAGGGCTTGGACGGCGGATTTTATCGAGCCAGGATTGCTGTTTTGGCGGTTGGGGAAAGTCGAATTGATACATGAGTAAAAAGTCTGGTTCGGGGTGGTTGGCGAGCATTTGAATGTTGCCCCAGTTGCCGAAGTTTTGGGGGGTTTGTTGCCACAGCCAGTCGCTTTGACTCATGCCTGGGTAGGTGGTGATTGTGCCGATGATTTTTGGGTTCATAAGTTGATCTTTTGCGTGTTGTGTTTTAATTTGCCAGTCCGCCAGTCATTTATTCCGCTATTCGGCTACCTCGCTAATCCGACAGTCCGCCAGGGGTTGAAAACCCCTGTCTCAAAGCTAAAGTCCTCTCAAGAGGACTGAGGAATCCAGTTATTATTCAATTAGAGTTCCCGAATCGGTAAATAATAATTTTAGTTTTATTTAGAGGACTTTAGGTATTAGCGAGTGGTTTAAACCACTGGCGGACTGGCGGGCTGACGAATGGCGGATTGTCGGCTTAATTAATAAGTTGCGATCGCACTTGCTCATCTACATAACTCAAAATTCTCTCTATCCTATTTTCCCACGAAAATTGCTTGACAAAATCCATTGTTTCTGCATAGCCTTCGCTTTTCCTCGGATATTTGGTTAAACAATCTCGAATGCTTTGTGCGAAATGGTGCGGGTTATCCGGTTCGCACCAAGTGGCTGCTATATTTCCCGATTTAAATTCCATTAAAGATGCAATCTCCGTCGCTACAATCGGAGTTCCCGATGCCATGTAATCAAAGAATTTTAAAGGAGATGTGAACGTCGCGGCCTCTGTCAAACAGTGCGGGTGAGTCAAAACATCGGCTGCTTGCAGCAAGCTAGCCAGTTGATTTTGAGGCAGGTAGCCGAGAAATTTAATGTTGTTAACTTGCTTGGATTTGGCTAACTGCTGGTAGGCTGTTACTTGGGATGAATTACCGCCCGCGATCGCAAATTGAACCAGCGGCAATTCCTTAGCCACATCCACCAACATATCAACACCTTTAAACGGGTAAAGTCCGCCTGCATAAACTGCTAAATGCTGTCTGTCATCTTCTAATAATTGCTGTCGCCAATTCTGGGCAGCTTCTGTTTTTCTCGCGAGAAACAAATGGTTAAAACCGTTGTGCAGCGTAATTACTTTTTCCGGTGGCATCCCATTCAAAATCATGCTGTCTCGCACTGTATCGGCAACAGTTACAGCAATTTGAAACAGAGGATTGCGGACAATTTCTGATTCAAACTGCTTGTTTTCATGGTGATGCTGTTCGTAGATAGCGGGAATTCCGTTTTTAACTGCTGCTTTGACAAAGTTCCAGTCGCGGGTGTGGACAATTTGAGTCGATTTAACCAGGTGAATCGGTAAGTAGTATTTTGATACTATTGTACTGGAACTCGTCCACTTGCTGTCCCAAAGGTCGATCGGCCACGGCATCGGTAAATCTGCTACTTTTAATTTATCTTGAATATTGTAAATTTTGGCAAGTTTGTTATCGGGTTTCCTGGGTTGAAAAGGAAAAAGCAAATCCACCGGATTCAATGCACTCCAGCCTTTGCGGAGGTATACCAAAACTGCTGGATAACCGAGGTTTGCTGCGGCATTGGCCGAGTGTGCAACTTGAACTAAGCTTGCTACATTGGGTTGCGGCAAGATATTTCTGGTAAAAAATACATAATATTTGGACATGGTAATTGGTAGTTAGTAAGTGGTAATTAGTAATTGTTGACTGTTGACTGTTGACTGTTGACTAATGACTAATGACTACTACCAACTGCCAACTGACTACTTTTTAACTGCCTGACGCTTAATAGTCTTTTCTATAAATTCTAAAGTCGTGAAAATATTAGCAGCAGAGTGAAATGATTCTCTGATTAACTCGTCTCTTTCTTCGGGAGAGTCTACCATTTCATCTACTAGCATTTTGAGGTAAGCTATCATGGGAGTCAGGCGAGTGCGAATTTCGTAAGAACCTCTAATTAGAGCTTCATCGCGAGCGGTTTCTTCGGCAAATTGCACTGAATACAAGCGAGTGTAGTATCCTCCTTTTGCTAGCAATTCTTCGTGGGAACCCATTTCTACTACTTGTCCGCGATCGATCACGGCGATTTTGTTGGCTTTTTGGACTGTCGAGAGGCGGTGGGCAATTACCAACGTTGTGCGATCGCAGCTCAATTTCTCGATCGCCGCTTGCACGTACCTTTCCGAAACCGTATCCAGCGAACTCGTCGCCTCATCTAAAATTAAGATTTCCGGGTTTTGCAGCAGGGCTCTAGCAATTGAAATTCTCTGACGCTGCCCTCCCGATAATATCACGCCCCGATCGCCAATTTGAGTATCCAACCCCTCCGGCAATAGTTGGATAAACTCGTAAGCATTCGCTCCCTTCGCCGCTTCCACAATTTCTTCCTCAGTCGCTTGGGGTCTAGCATAAGCAATATTTTCGCGCACTGAAGCATTAAACAAAAACGTATCTTGGCTAACAATACCCATCGCTTTTCTGAGACTTTTCAGCTCAAAGTCGCGCAAATCCCTGCCATCGATCGAGATATGACCTTCTGTAGGATCGTAAAATCTCGGCAGTAAATCTGCCAAAGTTGACTTGCCCGAACCCGAAGTTCCTACCAAAGCCAAAGTAGTACCGTGAGGTAGAAATAAATCAATTCCTTGCAAAACTAAATTTTTGTGGTTAGGATAACTAAAAGATATTTTATTAAAATGAATTCCCGCTCGCAAATGAGTGTAAGGCACAGAACCGTTCAGCATAAAGGGCTTGTCCTCGCAGCTCAAAAAATCCTTAACCACCTCTACACTAGCCGACGTATTAGCAAATTGACTGCGCCCGCTATTCAACTGAGAAATTAAAGGAATTAACCTAAAAAGTACCAATAAGTAGGTTAATAAAATTGTAGAAATAGACTCTATCTCATTAGCAAATATTGTGCGACCTATAAATACAATCAAAATTACAACTATTAAATTAACAACTTCGTTAATTGGGGCGATCGCCGCATAATTTACCTGAGCCTGAAAATCCGCTTGTTCTCGCCTTTGAATTAAATGCTTGATCCGCTGATACTCCCTTTCCTCGTTCCCCGTTGACTTGACCAGCCGAATCCCAGTAATGGTTTCCAGCACCCTAACCGAATAATCTTTCGACATTTCAGAAAGCAGGTGGCCAAAATGCTTGGAACGGTTAATAATATATTGATTTGCCCAAGCAACTAACGCCAGCAAAACTGTAGCTGTTACCGTCAGTTTCCACGAGATAGAAAGTAGCAAACCCACAAAAACCAAAACCGTGATAGACGTAGTAAACATTCCGATGGCCGTACCAACTGCACTAGCAGTCCGACCAATCTCTCCGCCCAATCTATTAATTAAATCCCCGACTTTAGTTTTAGAGTAAAAATCTAAATCTACTTCTAACAACAACCTCAAACCTGCTTCTCGCAAATCAAAAGTCAGAGATCGCGTCAGAGAAGTAGCTACTAAAGTATTGATATAACTCGCAACATTTTTTAAAAAAATTGCCAGCACAACCGCCCCGGTCATCAACATTAAACGCTGATTTTCGGGCATTCCCTCAAAGGGATACATCAAAGTTTTAATTAGAGGTGGAGCGCCGCGCAGCTCGATAGCGTGATCTAAAAAACTTAAAAGCACTGGTACAATCAGAGTAGTGCTGATACCGTTGAATAGAGCGCCAGAAAAGCCCAGCATCACAGTTAAGAAAATCCTGCCGGGATATCGTCTGGCAAATTTTAGGAGTAGCTTATTGGCAGACATGAAGCATTCCCAGCTAAACAGTACGGCATCTCAAAATATTCTTTAATAACAGCCAGCTTTTCTTCCTCCCGTGAGTTGTTTTAAAATAACATTTACATACCTGCAATTATATCTGAAAGTATCGGTTTCATTGCTTGAATACTATATTTTTTCACACATCTTTCCCGAGCTTTCATTCCTTGTAAATTAGCCGCTGTCAAATTTTGAAATATCCATTGAATTTTTTGTGAAATTTGAGCTGGAGAACTAGGATCTACTAAATAACCCGTTCCCCCTAAAATTGCTGGAATATCCCCCACTCGCGTAGACAAAACAGGCTTAGCCATTGCCATGCCATCTGTCAGCTTGAGCGGAAACTGAGCCACGCCTGTGAGAGTTTCTCGCTGAGGAACAACGACAACATGAGCCGCCGCTACAACCGACGGCATCGTCTCCACTGGAAACCTTGGCAGTTTAATAATCCAACGCCCCCATTGTTTCACAAGTTTATCATCATAATCATCATAAGGACTCCCACCGACGATCGCTAATTTTAAATCGGGCTCATTTAACTGTTCGAGGGCCATCAAAACATCCTCCACGCCTTTATGAGGTCGCGGTGCCCCCGGAAACATCAGAACTCTATACCCGGACAAGCCGTAACGTTGTCTGCTCAATTCAGGATTGTATTTAGCAGGGTCGAACATTGCAGTATCCTTACCATTAGGCAAATATACACCACCAAAACGCTGTTTTAAAAACTCAGTATCAACGGTGACTGCATCAGCACCGTGGATGAGACTTTCCATCCACTTGAGATATAGCGGATTATCTGGTTCTCTCAATTGACCGTTGTGTTTAAAAATATCTCGATAAAGTTGTTTGAAAGATGGACGGTATTTCCATTCATCTCCGCCGTACCAGCTCAGTTCCCAGTCGTCTATATCTAAAATTATAAAGTGGCGAGTCGCCAGTTTTTTTAGCAGTGATAGCCCAAAGCTTGTAGGTTTAGGTTTGACTGCATAAATAATATCCCCATCTATTTTTTTCCAAAGTTTTGGAGCATCCATTAAAAACCCCGGATAATTTTTACCCGGTATCGCACATACCGGGATGTCTCTGGGAGGAGTAGCGTACAATTCCTTGCCAAACTGAAATCCAACAACTTCTACATCACATTTAAGCTCTATCAAGACTTGAGCTAATAAAAAAGCACGAATTGCACCTCCTCCTGACAAATCGCTCACTACTAATGAAACTTTCACTGAGTATTTTGTTTAAAACATTTGTTTAATTTTCCTGCTTAACCGAGCTTTTGTCAAGGCGATGGGGACTCACGCACTCCCAACCACAGCAACCGGGTTTTTAACCAGGGGAAAGGGCAGCAACGAAGTATTTTAGTAAAAAAAACAGAATAATGAACCCAAGACTGTTATTTCAGCCAGCAATAATTCTTCTAAGTAAATTTTCGGATATGTTGAGGCTAATTTTTAAATTTTGGGCTGAATTTTGTTGTTTTTGATGCAGTTTGCCAACAAAGTTTAATTATTTTAAACGCCAGGGATTGTTAAGTTGATTTGGTAAAAATATTTTAGCCATGCGATCGACTATTCTAGTAAAGAGCGATCGCGTCACGTTCTTGGCGTACTGAGGGCGGTAAGGATAAGTGCAGTGCATTACTTTAATCGGTTTGTCGATCGTATAAACATCTTTCCACTTATCCAAGTAGTTGTAAACCGGGGACAAAGTTGTCATTTTCGGTTTCACCGATTCAACAGCCGCCGCAAAAGCTCCCTGGTCTTTCAAGAGTAGCACATTTTGATGCGCCACTACCATCTCGAAATATTTCTTAAAGTTTATAAACAATTCCTGAGTTTTACTGCTTTTCGTAAAAGCGATAAATCCGCCATTGTATTGAATGCTATTTTCATTTAGCGGCAACCCGACAGACTGCAAAGTTGACAGAATATCCTGCTTGACTCTTAATAAATTTGCCGCTTTAGCAATCGCAGGCTGCACGTCTTCTGTTATCAGCAAATCTACTTCATCAAGATAGTCAAAAACTTCATATATTGGCGATAGCAAACAAATATCGCAGTCCAGATAAATAGTTTTCTCAAAAGGAGATTGTTGATACAAAGCCAGCTTAGCTAGCCGCGACGCTAAAACAGGATTTTCGTGAGACGGTGCAGGTTTCAATATGACATTTCCAAACACCTGAAGTAAAGGATATAAAATTAGAGGGACTCTATCTATTAAAATAATAATTGGTTCGCGGTGAAACTTCCTGACTGAAGCTAGAAAATGTATGCAGTCTTGAAATGAGTACAATCCAATTAAAATGGTGATAAATCCTCTATCCATTTCTTTTCTCTAGCGATAGTAAAAATTGAAATTTAATAAGGCAATTAACTGTGTTTTTAATAACCTATAGAGATATTGCCAATGCTCAAACTGCAATTTATCCCAAACTTTATCCCAAAAGGTTCTTACTTGATTTTTTTGCCAGTCCCAATGAGCAAAAGAATGCTCCATACTTTGAGCGAGTTCCTGCCACCCGTCATTACGAATATTCCACCCAACTTTAGCAGTCGCTAACCCAATGGGATTACCGTCTTTTGTTTTGACTTTTTGCACTTCAAAAAATCTTCCAATCTTTCCCCATTCTTGAATAAACTGAATTTCTTTCCCATTGTCTCTCGCAATTACGAACAAATTTTCTTGAACAAAACTTACAGTTTCCAATGGTATTTCTAGCTTTTTTGCTAATTTATCAATTGCCTCTTTTCTACCTGGCAAAGATTGATTAGGTGGATGTTCTAGAATGGGAATAAACCCTTTACAAGTAATTCCTGACATCCATTCTCTCTCCGGCACTTTTCCTATGATTCTTGTATCTGCATCTACAAAGATTGCCACTCGGCATAATTCTAAGGCTTTTTTTAGTGCAAATCGTTTATCATTATAACAATAATCTACACCTTCGCGACTTTTTTTAAAGGCGAAAACATTCGTCAAATTCTGAAAGTCATTTTGGTAGTCAGTACAAACAACTAGCATCGTCCCTAGAGAATGAGTTTCTAAGTCTGCTGCTAGTTGTTTGGCTAATTCGCGATACTTTTTCCCAAAAGCTAAGGTGCAAAAACAAAAATCTTTGTGACTGTTTAACATTATTTTAGACTCAATTTTTGCACTTTTTTTATTTGAGTTTATGCTAAGTGTGACGCTTTTGATGCCACTGCCAAGCATGGGAGATAATATCCTTGATGTCTGGATATTCAGGAGACCAACCCAAGGTTTCGATCGCCTTTTTGCTGCTACCAACTAAAGCAGGAGGGTCGCCCGGACGCCGATCGCACTCAACAGCCTTAATCTCTTTTCCCGTCACTTGGCGAGCCGTTTCTATCACCTCTTTCACCGAAAAGCCGCCGCCATTACCCAAATTAAAGAAATCAGATTTGCCACCATTTAGCAAATATTCTAATCCCAAAATGTGAGCCGATGCCAAATCGTTAACGTGAATGTAATCCCGAATGCAAGTACCGTCAGGAGTATCGTAATCCGTGCCAAAAATCGCGATCGAATCTCGTTTACCCAAAGCAGCGAACAACACCAGCGGGATCAGGTGAGTTTCTGGATTGTGATCCTCTCCTAACAACCCGTTAGGGTCAGCCCCAGCCGCGTTAAAATAGCGGAAACAAACAGACTTGAAATCGTACGCAGGGTCAAAATCCGACAAAATCCGTTCTACCATTAATTTAGTAGCACCGTAGGGATTGATCGGGTTTTGCGGGTGGTCTTCTGCGAGCGGAATTTTATCCGGTACACCATAAGTCGCGCAAGTAGAAGAAAACACAAATTTCTTCACCCCAGCAGCCATCATTGCTTCCAAAAGCGTAATAGTGCCGATGACGTTGTTGCGATAATATTTAGCTGGGTCGGTAACAGATTCGCCCACGTAAGCGTAAGCAGAAAAGTGCATTACAGCATCAATCTTGTGCGTAGCAAACAAGTTGTCTAGAAGAGTGCGATCGTTCGTGTCGCCAACTACTAACTCCACCTGCAAAGCCTGATCTACTAAATCTCTGTGACCGTAAACTAAATTATCCAAAATCACCACACCGTAACCGGCGTTTTTCAGCGCTAATACCGCGTGAGAGCCAATATATCCAGCTCCGCCCGTCACCAAAATAGTTTGTTTGTCTGCACTCATTTTCTTCTGCCTGTTTTTGTAGCTGGGATTGCCAAGAGCCTGGTTAATTTGAGACTTCCACATCAGACGCTTTCACACTCCGCGTGAGCCGGAGAATTAAAGCGAAATATATAGGCTTTGCTGTGCGGGACGGGACGATCGCACTCCTAAAAAACGCTTTTTACACTCCAGATAGATGCTGACTGTGGAAGTCATTCTGTTCAATCGAGAAACTTGAGGCGACCAATTTGGATATAATCAAATATCCGATTAATCTGATGTCGATCCTCTTCTGAAATTTTATCATCTGACAGGATAGCCGAAGTCAAAACTAAGTGTTCCCTGCGAGTGATCTTACCAGACGCTACAATCCGATCGACTTTTTGAGAAATTGTTAAGTTCGATTTGTTGTGAGATGTTCGCATTTATTCGATCGCTTTTATGCCAAAATAGTTAAAGCGGATTGCAGTTTTTGACGCAAAAATGGTGCGTACCCGATCGCCAATCAATTTGCTCAACAGCAGAAATAACTTATCAGAAACGTATCTCAGAAACGTCTCAGAGTTTTACTTCCCAAGATAGATATGCGGACTTAATAAATCTGCAATCAGCCTTCGGATAGCGTTCAGAGTAACTTAAGTATATAATATTTTTCCTAGAGAGGCACTTTTCTATGCAAGTTTATCGGCTTCCGGTACTGTCCGACAATTACATTTTCTTGCTGCACGACCCCGATCGCGACACCGCAGCCGTCGTCGATCCAGCGCGATCGCAGCCAGTATTAGAGCAACTGCAAGCACTCGGAGCCGAATTAACCGCAATTTTCATTACCCACCACCACAGCGACCACATAGGCGGCAATCAAGAACTGATCGATCGCTTTCCCCAAATTAAAGTTTACGGTGGCGCAGAAGACCGAGGCAGAATACCCGGACAGCAAGTGTTTTTACAAGCGGGCGATCGAGTTTCTTTCGCCAACAGAACCGCCGAAGTCTTCTTCCTACCCGGCCACACAAAAGCTCACATCGCCTACTATTTCCCCCCCAGCAACCCCAGCGAAACCGGCGAGTTGTTTTGCGGCGACACCTTATTTGCTGGAGGCTGCGGCAGACTCAAAGAAGGCACTCCCGCCCAAATGTTAGCCTCTCTGGGGCAACTGCGAAAGTTGCCCGATAGTACGAGAGTCTGGTGCGCCCACGAATACACGCTGAACAACCTGCAATTTGCCTTGAGTGTGGATGGCGACAATCCCGATTTACAGCAGCGCTTCGCCGAAGTCAAGGAAGCGCGCAGTCGATCGCAACCTACAATACCATCATCGATCGGCTTGGAAAAAAGCACAAACCCATTTTTGCGCTGGGATTTTCCCAACATCCAATCAGCCGCCAACACCCGCGATCCAGTGCAAACCTTCGCTCGGTTGCGCGGCATGAAAGACCAATTTTGACCCCCTCGCATCCAGGATACAAGCCCCCGGATTCATCCGTCCAGAAATAAAAAACCTGTATCCGATGAAACTTGCCGAACGTATTTATCCGGGGGTCAACTCTTCAATCTAAAATCTAAAATCTAAAATCTAAAATCTAAAATCGATTGACCTTAACGTTTTTGTTTTTTCAGGTAACTCTTAAACTTGAGTATCGGTTCGCTCAACCACCTGTCAAGTCTTTGGTATTTTACGTGAAAGCTCGACAGCCCCTTAAACTTATTTGGGATTTTTTCCAGTTCGTCCTTAAACGGTGTCTGAGACAACATATCGAGCCATAATTGATTAGGGGCGGAGCTTTCCCACGGTTTTGGTCTTGACATAAAGTGCATCACTTTACTTGACACATCATCAGTCTTGTGGTTGTTCCATATTTGGTCTAATTGCTTCCACCTACCCACTAAAACTGAATTTAATGCACCTTGATCGCGATCGCCCCAAACGTGGGTTCTAGCATTTTGGAGCAACTTTTCCGACAGTTGCTCTTCCTCCCAAAGCTTCATGTTGTAAACTAAAACACCACTATTGAAATAAGGGTTTCGATCTTGATAATTGTTGGGATTTCCCCAGAAGTTGGCGGCGGCTGCTATCGGCTGAGTTTGAAAATCTAGGTTCCACAGCGGCTTTAAGCTGCCCAGAACGATCGTATCGCTGTCGAGCCAAATCAGCCTTTCTGTTTCTTTAGTATATTTTCGCGGCTCCAATTTAACGTAAGGAAGTTTAGAACCTGATACCGAAAGAAGTTGGTCGTAATTAGATTGCAATTCTTGCCATTCAATCTGGTATTTGCAGCAATTCTGTAACTGTTCCTTTTGCGGTGAATATATCCTGGTAGATACAACGCTAATTTTGACCTGCTCCTCCCCAGATTCGCTAACATTGAGATCTACAGACTTGAGAAGTGCTGCTAACCCCAGAATATAGGTGCGATCGGCGGCTGTGAATATGTGCATAGGATTAAGTTTGTGAGATGAACGGCAAACGTGACACAAACGTTGGGACTGGAGGAAGCAGGCGACCCTGTATTGAGGTAAATGCGATCGCCCGTTTACCGTTGAGACGAACATTATCTTGCCTAAATTTCCGGTTAGATTTATACAAAGAAACGGGGTTTCTAAGTAGGTAGGCGCAAATAAAGTTTACAATGTAACAAAATGTAAAGCGGGCATAACAAGAGCGATTGCTTCGTTTAACTCGCTGCGAGAGAGGGGTTATGTATTTTCAAGCTTCATCTGTATTCCCCCTTGGAGACTCCCACTGTACCTGTACTCAGGTCAGTGGCGAGAGGAAAAGGGGGGCAAGGTTTAGGCTGCATATGAATAACCATCCTTTCTATGAACAAGTGAACAATATTTGTGACTAATTCCTGACACCAATTCCGAGGCGGAAATATTGAATGAACCACTGGTTCTTACGGCAACACGTCCAACGTATATACCAACCTTTTTACCAGAAGTTACAACCGCCTTGACGATATCTCCCGTTTGAAAACCTTTAACAAACTTAAACCTGGGAACATAGCGGGACGGGAAACCCAATTTGTCGGTACGACACATTTGGCGTGTCCCATGTCCAGTCGCTTTAATTAACAATGGCTTGTTTATTAAAACTTTCAACGATTCAATTCTGCCGACACAAGCTGCATCTAGCCAGTGAGTTTTAGCTAAATTTAATCGAGTGCGATTGAACTTTGTTAAACCGCCACTGCCAGTAGAAACTGGTAAGCCAGTCATACAGAGTCGGTTAAATAACGCCCAACGAGTAGAATTAACCGCTGTTGCATCTTTCAAAGGACGTTTTGCTTGAGACAGAATCCGTTTCAAAACCTCTGGTTTTTTCGAGAGAAACTGCTCAATATTCTGAGTTCCTTTCTTGATATTGCATTTTTCGCAAGCAAGGCAAAGATTAGAAATACGATCAGATCCGCCCTTGGCTTTGGGATGAATGTGCTCTACTTGTAGAGGCGTATCAACAACTCCACAATACGCGCACTTTCTATCCCATTTATTGAGTAAATATTCGCGGATCTCGTAGCCACATAAAACACCTTGCTGATACTCCAATCCGCTAATTTCCGGGTTGTCTATTTGCTGGAGGTCGAACCGCACAAGTTCTTGAACAACAGAAGAAATTGGCGCAACCTTTATCAATCTAGTTACCCATGTTAGGGTTGTTTCGACACGATGTTGTAAGCTTGGAGTCAGCCACCCTTTCGGGCGAGTTCTATTTAAAAATCTAGCTTTTCGGTAGCGGGTATGGCGATTTCTTCTGCCTCTACGCAATGAAAGGCGCGACTCCAGACTGGCTTTGATAGCTTGCCCCCTGTGGGTTAGTTCTGCACCAAAGATTACGTTTTCTCCTTGGACTAATGCGATTCCCGTGGTTTTGGAGCCAGGATCTAATTTAAGAGTGATTGGTTTTTGGGGTACTGTTACCTCTACTTTGAGAATTATCGTGAATGGATACCTCCTGAAAACAGCAGCTTTGCCAGTGGTTAGCAATTTGCGAGCCAATCCTGGGCGGATTGGATTGATCGGTCGTTTTTGAGTATCACGTACAAAAACAAAATTAGACATTAAATGTCCTCCATTTCTGGGTAATGTTTGCTTCGTCAATGTTTAAGGTCGGTAACTATTTCAAAAGCACTGGCTTAACCCTTACACCTGTTTAACTTTTGAATTCTAGAGCAGAAAACTAGCACGCATTTTCTGGTAGGTACTTGAACGCTTACCTTAAACGTAGTGGGCGAACCACTTAGACTGGTCAACTCGGCAATTTCTGTGCCCACACCGTATCGGTACTCCGTAGCTTGCGGGTCGCGTAGCGACATCGGTGTCGGGTGATTGACCTACTTATTTATCTGTGTGCAAGTGCCATCTGTTCGCGCCCGCAAACGAGCAACAGCCATTGGTAATATGCAGCAACGCGAAAAATAATGAGACGGACTAACCTGGTATTTGAAACAGCCAGAAAATTCCCCGTCGCCTGTGCTGAATCCCGCAAATGGTTAAGACGTGGGACTCTACGATAAAATAAATTGTCTAGATATCGATATTACCGCAGAACGATCGACATCCATCTTAGGTTTGAAGTGTCACCCTGCTCAAGTCAAAAGTTCCTCTGGTTATTTCCCTATTATTGAGCGCGATTTGCTTTGCAAAAAGTAAAATAAGCGTTGTTAGAAACCGATGCAAAACCCACGCAATACTGAACCCCAAGCAAAAATCGACCCCTCTGTTTCAACGGATTCTAACAAAGCGTTCTACCCAGTCGCGCCTTTGCCAACTGATGTAGGGATGGTTCTGCAATTGGCAGATGGTAGCATTCAGGGCTGCAATTCTCACGCCCAGGATCTGTTGGGGATGACAGCAGAACAGATGCTCTTATGCACTTCAATCAAAAGTCGGTGGCAGACTCTGCGTGAAGATGGCTCGGATTTTCCCGGCGAGACGCATCCGGCGATGGTGGCGCTGCAAACCGGGCAACCATGCTCAAATGTCATCATGGGCTTTGATCGGCCACAGGGAAATTTGATTTGGTTGACGCTCAATTCTCAACCTTTATTTCAGGGAGATCGATCGACTCCCTATGCGGTAGTAACAACCTTCACTTCTATCGCTCAACCTCAGCCTGAACCAGTCTGTAACGCGCCCGCGCCCCAACTATCAGACACCCTCGAAAGTATTTCGGACGGGTTCTTTGCTTTGGATCGAGACTGGCGATTTACCTACCTCAATTCGCAAGCAGCGCGGTGGCTGAATCGACCCTCGAAAGATTTGATTGGCAACAGCATTTGGGAAGAGTTTCCCGAATCAGTGGGCAGTTTGTTTGAGCAGGAATATCGCCACGCCGCCACCTTCCAAGTTACGGTTAGTTTTGAATCTTTTTATCCGCCACTCAATGCTTGGTATGCGGTACGAGCTTATCCCATTCCATCGGGGCTTGCCGTTTATTTTCAAGATGTCACTGAGGAGAAAGCGGCTAGGGCTGCTTATATTAAACAAGCGCAAACGGCACATCAACAACTAGCAGAAATCGAGGCGATTTATGCTAGTGCGCCGATCGGACTTTGCTTCCTTGATACTGAGTTGCGGTTTGTCCGCCTCAACGATTGGCTAGCAGAAATTAACGGAGTTCCAGCCGCCGCCCACATCGGCAAAACATTGCGCGAAATCTTGCCAGAAATGGCAGATGATTTAGAGCCGCTTTACCGACAAGTTATTGAAACTAAAGTTCCTATTCAACAGCTCGAACTTCGCAGGACGAACTCAGCACAGCCGGGAGTCGAACAGGATTGGCTGTTGAGTGTCTATCCACTGAGGGCCGAGGACGATCGCGTGTTGGGAGTGAATGTGACGGTGCATGAAATTACCGATCGCAAAGCTACCAAAAAAGAAATTGAACGGCTCAACCAAGAACTAGAGCGACGAGTCAATGAACTCGAATCGATACTTGATGCTGTACCCGTTGGCATTACGATCGCAGACGACCCACAGTGTAAAGTAATTCGCGCTAACCGATTTGCCCAGTCGATGTTGATAGTGCCGCCGGATACCAATGTTTCTGGAACCGGAGAACAAGCCGCAGCCCTTCCGTTTAGACGATTCCGCAACGGAGAAGAAATTCCGGGAGAACAACTGCCCATGCAACTGGCGGTGGCTTCCGGCGTCGAAGTGCGAGATGTGGAAATTCAAATGGTGCGATCGGACGGGGTGGCATTTGATTGGTTGGTGAATGCAGTGCCATTATTTGACGAGCAGGGCGCAGTTCGTGGCTGTGTGGCGGCCTTTATGGATATTAGCGATCGCAAACAAGCTCTTGCTGCTTTGCGCCGCTCTGAGGAACGCTATCGCA
Source organism: Microcoleus sp. K1-B1 (assembly GCF_036704705.1). Taxonomy (NCBI): domain Bacteria; kingdom Bacillati; phylum Cyanobacteriota; class Cyanophyceae; order Oscillatoriales; family Microcoleaceae; genus Microcoleus; species Microcoleus sp. K1-B1. Next base: position 50,281 of record NZ_JAUBSH010000040.1, read on the forward strand.
CTTTATTTGATTGCCTAGACGAAGGCTTTTGCATCATCGAAATGCTGTTTGACGAAAACGAAAAGCCTATCGATTACCGCTTTTTGGAAGTCAATCCGGCCTTCTTGAAACAAACCGGACTTGAACAAGCTGCGGGTAAAACGGCGCGCCAGCTCGTTCCGGATCTAGAAGATTATTGGTTTGAGATGTACGGCAAAGTCGCGCTGACGGGGGAACCCTGGCGCTTTGAGCACGGCTCGGAAGCCATGAACCGCTGGTTCGACGTTTTGGCCTTCCGCACTCCTGAGCCGCACAGCCGCAAAGTCGCCGTACTTTTCAAAGACATCAGCGATCGCAAACAATCGGAGAATCGGCTGCGGCAACAGGAAGAGCAACTGCGGCTGTTCGTCAAACATTCGCCTGCGGGGGTGGCGATGTTTGACCGCCAGATGCGGTATATGCTGGTGAGTGACCGCTGGCTGGCAAGTTACGGACTCGGTACTCAAAACATTGTGGGCCGATCGCACTACGACATCTTTCCCAATTTGCCCGATCGTTTCAAACAAATCCACCAGCGCTGTCTGGCGGGAGAAGTTGAAACCTGCAAAGAAGATCGGTTTCCCCGCCCTGATGGCTTGAGCGACTGGGTGCGCTGGGAAATTCACCCTTGGCGAACCAACACCAATGAGATTGGTGGCATCATGATTTTTTGCGAAATCATCACCGAGCGCAAAAACGCTGAACTCGCGGTGCAAGCTGCCAACCAACAAGTCAGCAATATTATAGAAAGTATTACCGATGCCTTTATGGCGATCGATTCACAATGGCGCTATACCTACGTTAATGCCACAGCAGAAAAACTGCTTTCTCGATCGAGAAACGACTTACTAGGTCGATCGATCTGGGAGGTATTCCCCGCCGAGAAAGCATCCAATTCAAGGGCATATCAAGAATTTCATCGAGTTGTTTCCGAACAAGTTTCTGTCAAGTTTGAAGAGTTCTCGCCGTCGCTCCAGATATATATAGAAGTGAGCGCCTATCCTGCGGCAGAAGGACTTACGGCTTATTGGAGCGATATTAGCGATCGCAAACGCACGGAAGAAGAACTGCGGCAAAAAAATGCGATTTTGAACGTAATTAACGAGTCAGCACCCACGCCCATTTTTGTCAAAGATCGAGAAGGACGGATTATTTATGCCAATCCAGCCACGCTGGAAATAATGGGCAAATCTGCTTCTGAAGTAATTGGTGGTCGCGATATCGATTTATACCCAGTAACAGAACTTGCAGTCACAGTCACGGAAAACGATCGGCGTATTATGGAATCCGGCAAAACAGAAGTCCTCGAAGAATCTCACGATGGCATTCGGACATTTCTGGTAATGAAAGCTCCCTACCGCAATCAGGCGGGAGAAGTCATCGGCTTGATTGGCATCTCCAGCGAAATCACCAATCGCAAACGAGCAGAAGTCGCAATGCAAGAACAAACTAAGTTACTGCAAGTCATCATTGACAGCATTGGCGATGGTTTAATTTTGGCAAACCAACAAGGGGAGTTTGTGTTGTTTAACCGAGCCGCCGTAGGAATATTCGGTCAGCTATCGAATGAAAAATCTTGTGAGGAATGGTCGAGCACCTACGGACTATTTTTGGCAGATAAAAAAACCCTCTTCCCCGCCGCTGAACTACCTCTAGCCAGAGCAATCAAAGGTGAATATGTCAATGATGTAGAGGTATTTGTCCGCCGCGAAGATGCCGAAGGTCGCTGGATCAGTATCAGCGGTTATCCGGTAGTTGATACTAGCAACGAAATTAAAGGCGGAGTGATTGTCTGTCGGGATATCACAGAACGCAAACAAGCAGAAGCAGCCCTGCAAGAAAGCGAAGAACGATTCCGCACTATGGCTAACAACGCTCCTTTTATGGTATGGGTAACAAACTCCACAGGCTATTGCACTTTCTTGAGCGAAAGCTGGTATGAATTCACAGGTCAAACTGAGGAAACAGGTTTGGGATTGGGTTGGGTAAACGCGGCGTATCCAGAAGACCGAGAACAGGTCAAAAATGCGTTCTTGACCGCCAACGAACGCCAAGAACCGTACCGCGTAGAATTTCGCCTCCAGCGCAAGGATGGCGGATATTCTTGGGTGATCGATGCGGCTGCTCCCAGATTTTCCGAAAGGGGACAATTTGAGGGTTATATCGGCTCTGTTATCGACATTACAGAACGCAAACAAGTGGAAACCGAGCGCGATATGGTTCTCCAATTAGAACAAACTGCCCGCACGGAGGCCGAGCGAGCTAACCGCATTAAAGACGAGTTTCTGGCTGTGCTTTCTCACGAGTTGCGATCGCCCCTGAATCCGATTTTAGGCTGGTCGCAACTGCTCGTCGGTGGCAAGCTGAACGCGAGTCAAAGTGCCAAAGCTTTTGAGACGATTGAGCGCAACGCCAGACTGCAATCTCAATTAATCGAAGACTTGCTTGACGTATCTCGGATTCTGCAAGGAAAACTCAGATTGAATGTTGCTCCGATGAATCTGGCAACCATTATTCCATCTGCTGTGGAAACCGTGCAATTAGCAGCCGAAGCTAAAAAAATTCAAATCCAAACAATCTTAAATCCCGATGTCGGGCAAGTTCTCGGCGATACAAGTCGCTTGCAACAAATTGTGTGGAATTTGTTATCAAATGCGGTGAAATTCACGCCCGAAGGCGGTCGAGTAGAAGTTCGATTAGGGCAAATCGCACGCCAAGCTCAAATTCAAGTTATGGACACGGGTAAAGGTATTCTTCCCGATTTCTTGCCTTATGTTTTTGACCATTTCCGACAAGAAGATGGCGCTACAACTCGCAAATTTGGCGGCTTGGGATTGGGATTGGCGATCGTCCGCCAACTGATCGAACTTCACGGCGGAACGGTGTTTGCAGAAAGCGCCGGAGAGGGTCAAGGAGCGACGTTTACGGTGAGATTACCGCTATTAAATGATGATTCTAGAAGGCAGGAGGAGGAAGCTGTCAATGGGGCTGCTAGTCCCGATCTCTCATCCAGGCCGCTAGCTGGATTGAGAATTTTGGTGGTAGATGATGAACTCGACTCGCGAGATTTTGTCGCTTTCGTGCTTGAGGCAGCGGGTGCAGAGGTGATTTCCCTGTCATCTGCTGCTGAGGCGCTAGAGTCGATCGAACAAACTGCACCGGATTTGCTCGTCAGCGACATCGGAATGCCCCACATGGACGGGTATATGTTGATCGAGCGCATCCGCACTCAGCTTGCGCCTGAGTATCGTCAGTTGTTGGCGATCGCCTTAACGGCCTATGCTGGAGAAGCGAACGAGCGCCAAGTTTTGCAAGCCGGATTTGACAAACATTTAGCCAAGCCGATCAATCCGACCCAGTTAGTTGCTACTGTAGCGCGAGCGATCGTCGCCCAGCGCCTTGAAAATAAAGCCTGAGTCCTCGGTAAGACATTGCGCTGTAGTTGATTTGGCTTATTACAGCATCCCCGTTTTGCGTAATTTCAAACTGAATTTGCCCGTAAAAAATATTATCCCTGTTTCTTCCCTCAAACCTCGAATCTCAACATCCATCCGTTATTAAATCCGTTAAATCCGCTACATCCGCTACATAATCCGTTGCCGAACTTCCTTCTCCCTTGCGATCGCCCCTCAAACTTCGCTATTATAAAAAGTTGCAGTTAAAACCCCACAACCCACGATCATGGCCAAGCGCGTTCAATTAGTTTTAAATAAAGATGTCAGCAAACTCGGCAAAGCTGGCGACGTAGTAGAAGTAGCCCCAGGCTACGCCCGCAACTATCTAGTACCCCAAGGAATGGGATTTAGAGCCACTCCGGGCATTCTCAAGCAAGCAGAGCGCCGCCGTGAAGAAGAAAGACTGCGCCAGCTAGAGCTCAAACAGCAAGCTGAAGTCCGCAAAACCGCCCTCCAATCGGCTGGGCCTTTCATCATCTCCAAGCAAGTTGGGGAAGCAGACGCGATTTTTGGTACTGTCACCAACCAAGAAGTAGCAGAACTGATTTTCAACTCTACCAGTCAAGAAGTCGATCGGCGCGGCATCACTCTGCCCGAAATTCGCCAAACTGGTACATACAAAGCTGAAATCAAACTACACGCAGAAGTTACCGCTGAAGTTGATATTCAAGTTGTTCCGATGTAATTAAGAGTCATCAGTCATCAGTCATTAGTCATTAGTTGTTAGTCATTAGTCATCAGTCATTAGTTGTTAGTCATTAGTCATTAGCTAAGAACTGAGTACCGCTAACTAAGGACTGAGGACTGCTAACTAAGGATTCAAAACTGACGACTAATCACTGCCAACTAATAACTAATGACTGATGACTGAGGAATATTGACGAATGAGCGATTTGATGCCGACAAATATAGAGGCAGAAGAAGCAATTTTGGGCGGGATTTTAATTGACCCCGAAGCTATTTCCCGAATTGCAGAACTGCTGCGACCGGAGTTTTTTGCCATCACCGCTCATCAAGTCATTTATCGATCGGCATTAGCGCTATTTTTACAGGGTCAACCTACCGATTTAATGACGGTAACAACTTCGCTAACCGACCGAAACCAGTTAGAGCAAGTAGGAGGACTAAGTAAATTAGCACAATTAGTCGATCGCACAGTTTCCGCAGTCAACATCGACCAATATGCAGTTTTAGTTGAAGACAAATATCAGCGCCGCAAATTAATCGAAGCTGGCAACAACATAGTACAATTAGGCTACGAGACGGCAACACCGCTAGAAACAGTCTTAGACCGCGCCGAACAAGAAATTTTCAGCATAACTCAAGAACGTCCGCAACAGGATTTAGTGTCGATCGGCGAAACGCTAAACCAAACATTTCAAGACCTAGAAAATCGCAATGAAGGCCTCACGCTTCCCGGCATTCCCTGCGGTTTTTACGACTTAGATGCTATGACAGGAGGCTTTCAGCGATCGGATTTAATCATCGTTGCAGCTAGGCCAGCGATGGGCAAAACCGCCTTCTGTACCAACATCGCCCACCACATCGCCGCTGGAAAGGAGAAGTTTCCGGTTGCCGTTTTCAGCTTAGAAATGTCGAAAGAACAGCTAGTGCAGCGTATCCTGTCCAGCGAAGCCAAAATAGAAAGTAACCGATTGCGATCGGGTAGAATCAGTCAAAACGAATGGGAACCAATCAGTACAGCCATTGGCAATTTATCAGAACTACCACTATTTATTGACGATACTCCCAATATTACCGTCACAGAAATACGATCGAAAGTCCGCCGCCTCCAAGCAGAACAAGGCGGAACCCTAGGATTAGTCTTGCTAGATTACCTGCAATTAATGGAAGGTACCAGCGACAACCGCGTGCAAGAACTATCTCGAATTACCAGAAGTCTTAAAGGTTTAGCCCGCGAACTCAACGTGCCGATTATTGCCTTATCTCAGTTGAGTCGGGGTGTGGAAGCGAGGACAAACAAGCGGCCCATGATGTCTGATTTACGCGAAAGCGGCTGCTTAACAGGGGATAGTTTGGTAATGCTAGCAGATACTGGTGTCCGCGTACCCATTCGTGAATTAGTAGGAAAATCTGGCTTCACAGTTTGGGCGCTCAATGAAGCCACCATGCAGTTAGAAAAAGCCGTTGTTAGCAATGCCTTTGCTACAGGTGTTAAGCCTGTACTACGACTGCAAACTCGTTTGGGACGGGCAATTAGAGCCACTGGCAATCATAAGTTCTTAACCATTCACGGCTGGCGGCGATTGGACGAGTTAAAAATAGGCGATCGCATTGCCCTACCTAGATACATATCAAGTTCCTTCATCCAATCGATGGAGAATGCCGAAATAGCCTTGCTAGGACACATGATTGGAGACGGATGTACTCTACCTCGACACGTTATTCAATATACTACTAGAGAGGAAGATTTAGCCAATACAGTTGCAAATCTTGCAATAGAAGTCTTTGGAGAGCGAATCATACCTCGTATTTGTAAAGAACGTGATTGGTATCAAGTTTATCTTCCTGCCACCTATCATCTCACCCATAATGTGAGGAATCCTGTAACTGAATGGCTAGATGCTTTAGGTGTTTTTGGTCTGCGTTCTCACCAGAAGTTTGTCCCTAATCAAATATTTGAGCAGCCTCAAGAAGCAATAGCTTTATTTTTACGCCATCTTTGGTGTACTGATGGTTGCATAAAAACAGGTAGGGGTAAATGTCATTACCCTAGTGTTTACTATGCTTCCAGTAGTGAAAAATTGGCAAGAGATGTTCAGTCACTCTTACTCAGACTTGGTATCAATGCCCGCTTATTTTTAAGCCCCCAGCCAGGGAAAGGGCGAGATCAACATCAAGTTTGGGTTACTGGAAGACCTGATTTAGATAAGTTTATTCATTTGATTGGTGCAGTAGGTAACTACAAACAGCAAGCTCTGACAGAAATTGCAGAATACATTGAAATTCGTTCTAGCAATACTAATAGAGATGTCATACCGCGTGATGTGTGGAAAATGTATGCTGTTCCTGCTATGCAGCAATTTGGTTTAACTACACGCCAGATGCAAGCACAGCTTGGCAACTTATATTGTGGTACAACCCTTTACAAACACAACCTTGGTCGGGAACGAGCATTCAGAGTAGCTACAATTGTTAAATCAGATGAACTTGCCCTCTTATCTAAGAGCGATATTTACTGGGATGAAATAGCCTCAATAGAAGTTGATGGCGAAGCTGAGGTTTACGATTTAACAGTGCCTGCACTGCATAATTTTGTCGCTAATGACATCATAGTTCACAACTCGATCGAGCAAGACGCGGATTTAGTAATTATGCTCTACCGCGATGAATATTACAACCCTGATTCGCCCGATCGCGGAATTGCAGAAGTAATTATTACCAAACACAGAAACGGCCCCACAGGAATCATCAAACTATTATTCGACGCCCAATTTACCTGCTTTCGCAATCTGGCATCTCCGAAGCGATCGTAAATCCACCAGAACATACACAGAAACCCGGTTTCTTAAAAAAAACCGGGTTTCTAAACACCGTAAAAGTTTTACGTTGAATTAGATTGAGCTACCTAGCCAGCGATTCTCAACAATTCCACATCAAAAATCAGCGTAGCATTAGGAGGAATAACCCCGCCCGCACCGCGAGCACCGTAACCGAGGTCAGGGGGAATAATCAACTTGCGGCGGTCTCCAACTTTCATCGTACCGACACCTTCATCCCAACCCTTAATTACTTGACCCACGCCAATTTGGAACTCAAAAGGAGAATTGCGATCGCGCGAACTGTCAAACTTCGTGCCATCCTCCAAAGTTCCAGTGTAGTGCACCACCACCTTCTGCCCGGTTTTGGGAGTCGCCCCATTACCCTCTTTCAATTCAACATATTTTAGACCGGAATCGGTGGTGACAGTTTTCTCAGTATTATCAGTCATGTTATTGCCAGCGATAGTAGCTGGTACCTCTGGTAAAGTAGCATCAGCTACTAGCAAGCTATTTTCATTCAAAGACTGCGCTGACAACTTCTCAATAGCAGTATCGGGTAAAAGATTGTTCAATTCGGCTGCAACTGCTTGGGACCCAGAACCGCCCATTTGAGCGACTATCAAAAACAAAAAGCAAACCAGCATTACTCCCAAGCTGACTAGAACTCCTCGCAAAATTAATCCTCCTGATACTTTTAACGGCGATATCTCAGATCTCTAAGACATCTAGTACAACAAGAACTACCAAATTTTATCTGAACTTTTCCACCAATAAAGGGCAGGTGCCAGATAATTTTCAAGACAAAAGTATGAAGTCAAAATGTTTGTAATTCTACATAAATGGCTTCTACATAAGTGCCTTTTTTAGCCTTCTGCCTTCGGGTGACAATTTTATCACAAGATAGCAGCAAACTTCTCGCGGGCGTTAGCGAAGCTTGCAGAAGAGGATCGAACTCAGCGCCAGTTACGGTTTTCTAAATCTCGCATCTGACGTTCCAAACGATCGAGCCTTCCCCGCAACTCATCCATTTCGGACTGTCGGGGAACTCCCATATCTTGCAGCATATTCCGTAGTTGCCGCTGCAACTGCGTATCCCAATTGCCCTGTTCAGACTTGAGGTGCTCCGTCATGTCATCGACAAAGGTTTTGGCTTGCTCGGAATTGATTTTGCCATCTTTGACCCATTGCTCGCTGACTTCCTGCAATTTCTCTGCGACCAGAGAGGTAGTACCAATGCCCAGCATTACCAGTTGTTTGAGTAAGTTGCTATTGTTATCCATAGATTTTTCCTAATGTTGGCCCTTTCATACCCGATCGGCTCAGGTCGCCTGCTGTCGCTGCGAAACCATCTGTAAACTTAAAGTTACATCAGCGCACACCTACCTTTCTATTTTGGAGCATCCAGCCGCCTGATGGCGAGGCGATCGCCCTAATAGGCGTTCGGAAAACCCGCTAATGAGCCTACCCACCACATTACCCCATCACCCTGCTGTCTATGCCTGATTGCCCCCGCTGTCACCAACCTGTAGACGCCCAAGCGCTCGCCTGTCCACACTGCAAACTCCCCCTCAAAGCTTTCGGTCATCCGGGTATCCCTCTTTATAGATCAAAACCCGAAGAATTTCTGTGCACAACCTGTATTTATCACGCAGACGACACTTGCAACTACCCGCAGCGTCCCTTTGCCAAAGAATGCACGCTTTATCACAATCAAGCTGAGCCACTTGTGCCACAGACGATTCCTTACAGCAGTGGCGACGGGCTGCAATCGATCAAAAATTGGTGTCAGCGCCATCTGGTTTGGTTAGCATTATTAGGTTTAATTATTATTAGCATTGCTCTGTAGATTTAATCGGATTGTACAAAGCGTAGAATAGATATATCTCTGTTAATCTGGGTTGCTCTATTATTCTCTAAATTATTCATGAGCTACGTATTCGGCATCGACGGCGGCGGCACTAAAACTATCTGCCTTTTAATGGATGACAACCACCTTGTTTTAGGACGGGGTGAAGCAGGGCCGTCAAATTATCAAACCCTGGGAATTGAGACAGCAAAACAATCCATCCAATTGGCGATCGAACGAGCAGTTCTGTCCGCTCAGGTCGAGGCTGTAGGCAATCTCAACATAGAAGCAATTGGTCTGGGACTAGCAGGCGTCGGGCGTCCAAAAGATCGTGAAATAGTGCAATTTGTAGTGCAGAACTTGCAGTTGACGAATACTTTACCAGTAACCAGATCATTCCTGCCCAGGAATATAGTAATTAGCAGCGACTGCGCGATCGCACTTGCTGGCGGTACAGGTCATCCAGTGGGTATCGCCGTTATTTCAGGAACCGGTTCGATTGTTTTTGGGCAAAACCGTCAAGGGAAAACTAAACGAGTCGGGGGTTGGGGATATATTTTAGGCGATGAAGGCAGCGGATATAACATCGCCCTTCACGGTTTGCAAGCTGCTTTGAAGTTCTATGACGGACGCGAAGATTTTACCGTGCTTGCGGAAAAATTTCAAACCCATTTAGGCCTCAATAACCTAGAAGAATTAGTAGAAGTCGTTTACGGGCGCGGTTGGGGAGTCAAAGAAATTGCTGCTTTAGCGCCGATTGTCGATCGAGCCGCAGCAGAGGGCGATCGCGTCGCTGACTGCATTATCAATAATGCTGTGGCAGAATTAACCTATTCAACCAAAATAGCCATTTCAGCGCTATTTAACCAAACAGAAGAATTTGAAATTGTGATCGTAGGAGGTGTGTGGGGTGGAGAGGCAAATTGCCGGGGTCGGTTTGAAGCGGGCATAAGTGCGATCGCCCCAAAAGCTAAGGTAATTTCGCCCCGATACGAACCAGCTTTCGGTGCTGGATTGCTAGCCTTAAACGCTCTCAACAATTAATTGTTGACTGTTGACTGTTGACTGTTGACCGAAAGCATCCAGGATACAAGCCCCCGGATTCATCCGTCCAGAAATAAAAAACCTGTATCCGATGAAACTTGCCGAACGTATTTATCGGTGGGGTCAATGCTTCAATCTAAAATCTAAAATCTAAAATCTAAAATCGATTGACTGTTGACTATCTTCCTTATCTTCCCGATCGCCCCTGTCTTGCGGATTTTCTCGATTTTTCCAAATTTTCAACTTCTGGATTATCGACCTTATCTTCCCAACTGGTAGAATTCAAGCCTGCCATAATCAAAACATCAGATGAATGCGAAACAAGAAACAAATTTAGCAGTAGTGCGTTCCTAAGTAAACAAAAACCACAGCAAGGAGACAATTTATATGATTACTTCTCAAAAATGGCGTTCAGCAACAGCAGCAATCCTCGCACTGGGCATTACAGTTGGAACCAGCGCGCCGCTGGTAGTAGCTACTCCCGCAGAAGCCCAACAACGAATTTCCCAATTTGATAGCATCAGAATTCCGTCGGGCAGTGTAATTCCAGTTAGCTATGAAAAAGACAAAATAGTTGTCACCCGCGAAGAAACTTCACCTTTAACTTTAACAGTAGCGCGAGACATCCGCACACCTCAAGGCATAGTATTAATCCCCGGAGGCAGCCAGATAGTCGGGGCACTGCAACCTGTCAGAAGAGGCAATCAAAGTGGTACTCAATTTGTTGCCAGAGAGTTAATTATCAGCCGCCGCCAACGCTATCGGATTGATGGCTATTCGGGAATTATTACCAGAACCGAAAGAGTCCAAAAAGGTGCTGGCACAGGTTCAGTAGCGCAAGGTGCAGCCTTGGGTGCAGCAGCAGCAGCAGCACTCGCCGGCATTACCGGCGACAAAGCGATCGCGACTGAAGAAGTATTGGGAGGCGCTGGGATCGGCGCTTTAGCTGGAGTATTGTTGGGGCGGCGCAGCGTTGACGTGCTTGTGATTCGCCCGGAACAAGATTTGGCCGTGAGATTGCGATCGGACATCGTACTCCGCTAATATTGGAATCTTCCGATTAATTATTTGCAGTAAAACATTGTCGATCGCTAACTTGTGGTCTCCCGATAATTGGCTAGGCATACTATTAAGGTTGTGCCTAGCCATGTTTGTTGGCGGAATTATTGGATGGGAGCGCCAACTCAGAAACAAACCAGCGGGATTGAGAACTCATATGCTAGTAAGTATGGGTTCTGCACTGTTTGTTTTAATGCCGCTGGCAATGGGTAAAAATGAAAACGGAGGAGATGCTGTAGCGCGCGTAATTCAAGGCATTGCTGCCGGGATTGGGTTTTTGGGAGGCGGAGAAATCCTGCGGCAAAATCAACAGGAAAGAGGCAAACCGGAAGTTCACGGGCTTACCTCTGCCGCCGCTATTTGGGTATCAGCAGCTTTAGGAACTGCTGCAGGATGCGGGTTGTGGCAACTGGCATTAATTGGCGCTTTAATGTCGCTGTTTGTTTTGAGAGTAATTAAAGAGTTAGAGCGTCGGAGTCGTAAGAAATAGTCTCAGTGATAATATAAAATCCGGGATTAGAACCGTTATAAACTTGGTAGGAACGGCGGAAGGACAAGCGAGGTTTATGAGGGTCAAACTACTCACTACGAACTAACTTTATTGCGGTCGATGGAGGTGAAACAATATTAGCTTTTTCATACCAAGTCCAGTTAATTATTGATTATAAATTGTTGGCCATTATCCCAGCCATATCTGTCAATAAGGTGAAAAAGGAGCGTTACACAATTTGAGGATGATTATTGTGGGCATTGGTGTTAACTTAACGTTAAACCCTTATTCCAGCACGGGTTTCAACAAGAGTCTCCATCAAAGCGAAAGTCCTCGCTATGAGGACTAATGAGTTCTTCAGTCCTCTTTGAGAGGACTTTTGCTATGAGACAGGGAATTCATTCCCTGGCGGACTGACGGGTGAGCGGGAGGACTGGCGGACTAAAAGCTTAAGTTGACACTAATATATTGTGGGGGGTTCCGCCTGCGGTGAAAATACACGCCTTCGGGCTAAGCTGTCGCGCATTTAAATTGTATATTCAGGGCGGGCGGGACGCCCACCTCACAAGACTTTGATTTTTTTTGACATACAATTTAAATGCCGCAACAGCTTACGAGAACCCATTCCCAAAAAAAACAATCAAAATCACCCCGCAATTATGCAACGCCTAAAAAGTGGCTCAAAGGCTGGAAATCTCTGCTTGGGGCGAGCGAGAAATATTCTCGATTTGATAGATAATTAACCATAAGCTGTCGCGCATTTAAATTGTATATTCAGGGCGGCCAGGAGGGTGCATCTCACTTTTGCGAATGTGTCAAAAAAGAGTTAAAATGAAAAAGCTAGTAAAATCGTCAAATAAAGATGA
>NZ_JAUBSH010000041.1:0-61897 GCF_036704705.1 Microcoleus sp. K1-B1
TTGAGTTACCTCAGTAGATATATTCTTTTTGTTTACTTATCTTAACATAGTTCGGTTTTTTTGCGCCGACCTACTTACATAATTTTTCATTGTAGTCTATGATTGAATGTAATTAAATGTAATTAATGTTACACAATATCTATCGCAAAAAGTCACATTTTGTAAGAGATATCATAAAATGTCATAAAAAGTCTGATAAAATAAGCAAAACCACTACACCTACCCGACCAATGGACGTTCAAGAAGTCTTGAGATTTGCCGACGAAATGGTTTTCGCCAAAACAGGAGAGCACTTGGACGATCTGCAAAAAGCTATCCTGCTGGGTGTATGGGAAGGTCAAAAATACTCTCAAATCGCAGAAGCATCATATTGTAGCGAAGGTCACATCAGGAATGTAGCTTCAAAATTATGGAAACGTTTATCAAATGTATTAGATGAAGAAGTAACTCAATCGAATTTACGCTCAACACTTGAGAGGCGACAAGTATTTATTGTTTCACAAAATTTTGGTAATGATTTTGTATTTTATAACGTCAATGTCAGTACAGATAGCCAATCTCCAGAAGTTCCAAAAGAACGATCGCTCTCAACCCCCACCTCAGACACCTCCCAAACCGTAACCCGACTAGACTTAGCCGATGCACCTCATATTTCATTATTGTGCGATCGCACATCCCAACTCGCCACCCTGGAAAAATGGATCGTCCAAGAAAAGTGTAACCTTGCAGCAATATCAGGACTCAGCGGTATTGGCAAAACCGCACTTTCCCTCCACCTCATCCCAAAAATTCAGCATAACTTTGAATACGTCATCTGGCGAAGTCTCCGCCACTCCCCACAGTTAGAAACTACCCTAAAAAATCTCCTAGAATTTCTCTTAAATAAACCAGAAATCGAACTCCCTACCAGCATTCCCGATCGACTTTCCCTGTTAATGGAATATCTGCGAAAAAACCGCTGTCTCATCATCCTCGACGACGTGCAAACCATTCTCAGCAGCGGACAACTAGCAGGAAATTACCGCCCCCAATGGGAAAATTACAGCATCCTCTTCAGACAAATCGGAGAAACAACCCACAACAGTTGTTTAATCCTCAACAGTTGGGAACCCCCCAGAGAAATTACCGCCTTAAAAGGTGAAAATTCACCAGTTCGCAGCTTACAACTCAAAGGCATAGGTACAGCAGCAGCGGAAATTTTCCGACAAAAAAGTTTACTCAATCCCGAAACATGGGAAAATCTAATTAACACCTACCGAGGCAATCCATTGTGGTTAAAAATAGTCGCCACCACTATTCAAGAAATATTCCGAGGTAGGGTTGCAGAATTTTTGAAATATGATATGCTATTCTTAGGGGAAGAATTGGCAGCAACATTGCACCCGCAGATAAATCGTTTGTCAGAATTAGAGAAAAACCTCATCTGCCACCTCAGCCGCGAAGCAAATTCAGTTTCAATAGAGCAATTGCTACAAGATGCCAATTTACCGCCCTCCGACTTATTCGACGGGCTGCAATCTTTGGGGAGGCGATCGTTAGTTGAAATAGAAGAACAGGAGAATGAAACGCTATTCAGCGTTTGTCCTGTGGTGAGACAATATGTGCTCTCAAATCCAGTTTGTTGATACTTTCCGACAGTCCGACAGTCCGGCAGGGGTTGAAACCCCTGCCTCAAAGCTAAAGTCGGTTAAAACCGACTACAGAGTGTGATGAAAATGCAATGAATTGTAGTCCTCTTTTAGAGGACTTTCGCTGTGAGACAGGGGTTTTCAACCCCTGTGGGACTCGAAGTCAAACGAGAGATTCGATCGCAAATATGAATACTGCTCAACCTTCATTAACTAAAACCGAATTAAGAAAATCGCTCCTCAACACCCGCAAATCCCTATCAGCACAAGAATGGAGACAAAAGAGCACGAGCATCTGCAATCACCTGCAAAACTCGCCCCTATTCACCCAAGCAAAAACAATCCTCGCCTACTTCAGTTGTCGCCAAGAACCAGATTTAAGTCCCCTATTTGTAACTCCCCGCAAATGGGGATTTCCCCGCTGTGTCGGCAAAGAGCTATCCTGGCACATCTGGCAGCCGGGAGATGCTTTACATACTGGAGCTTATGGCATACTCGAACCCCTGCCAGATGCTCCTAAAATAGACCACTCAGAAGTAGATTTAATCCTCGTACCCTCAGTAGGCTGCGATGTTCGCGGCTATCGCTTGGGCTACGGCGGTGGCTATTACGACAGAATGCTCAGTTTAGCTGAGTGGGAATCAAAAGTTACGATCGGCATTATCTTTGAATTTGCCTTGCTCGCCCAACTACCAGTTGACTCCTGGGATAAACCGCTGCACGGAATTTGCACGGAAAGCGATTTGACAATCGTACAGCAAAAATCAAGAAGGTCGATCGAGCAATAAATTTTCAGAAATTATCCCTAGATCCATGTTTATATATATTCTATTTAGGACTTGCACAAGTCTTTTTGAATCTAGAATCTAAAACCTAAAATCTAAAATAGTATGGCCCAGCGCTACGTTCGAGTCAAAACAACACAAGGACACATCCATTACGGTTTACTGCAACTCAGCCACAGCGTTCAAGTATTTGATGCACCGCCCTGGTTAAAAGGACAACCAACCGATTTGGAACTTTCACCAGATACTTACCAAATTCTCGCCCCGTGCTCTCCCTCAAAAATTGTAGCCGTAGGCAAAAATTATGTCGATCACGCCGCCGAGATGGGAACCCCAGTACCGGAAGAACCTCTGTTGTTTTTCAAGCCTCCGAGTGCCGTCATCCCTGCAGGTGCAACGATTCGTTATCCGCAGCAGTCGGAAAGGGTAGACTACGAGGGAGAATTAGCCCTGGTAATTGGCGAACATTGTAGCAACTGCACTCCCGAACAAGCACACAGCAAAATTTGGGGATATACGATCGCCAATGACGTAACAGCCAGAGATTTGCAAAAGCGAGACAACCAGTGGGCGAGGGCCAAAGGGTTCGATACTTTTTGTCCCTTGGGGCCTTGGATTGTCCGCGAACTGAGTCCTGCTGCACAGTTGCAGACTTTTGTCAATGAGAGCGAGCGACCGGTACAGTCATCCCAGATCGATCGCATGGTATTTTCCCCAGACTTTCTCGTCTCCTACATCAGTCAAATAATGACCCTAATTCCCGGCGATGTGATACTGACTGGAACGCCGCAAGGAGTAGGGCCGCTACAAATAGGCGATCGAGTCAGAATTGAAATAGAAGGCATCGGCAGTCTTGAAAATACAGTAGTTATTGGTTATTAGTTATTGGTTATTGGTTATTGGTTATTGGTTATTGGTTATTGGTTATTGATTGTTATAACCAACAACTAAGAACTTAACTGCTGACAAGTCACAACTAACAAATAACCAATAACTACTGACAACTAACAAGTAACAAATAACCAATAACTACTAACTAACGAACCTGCATATAAACAGCATCCGAAAGCGGAGGAATCTCTGCATAGCGTCCCAAAAGCGACTGAACGACTGCATAGACAAATGCAGCAAAAGCGCCCAAAAACACCATGTTATTCAGAGTTTCCGCAATAAATGCGACTTGGGGAACCTCAAAAATCGGCAAAACCAGACGGCACAGGATCAAAACAATGTCTAAAAGAATTGCCTGCATCGCATTAAAACGAATGAAGTGACTGATGTTTTCGTTTCTAACTACTCCTAAATACAGAGCAAAGAAGATAATCAAGCTAGCCAAGGGCAAACTATAAATTTGCATCAAAGGAGCTAGCGGTATCAACAACACTTGCAGGACAGGAAACTGTGTAAATAGAAACCTGCCAAACCACAGCCCGTCAATCAGCGGGAGCAAATAAGGCAAAGAAGCAAAAATCCGGTCTGGAACAGTTGTAGATCCGCGCCAAGTCATAATGAAGTCTCCTGAGTCGATCGATTAACTATGAATTCCATTAAACTCAGGATAACGCAGCAGGCTCAGTTCCGACTCGCCCGGAATTTGCTCATTTGTGGGCCGATAGCAGCCTCAAGTACCAGATAGGGGAACTTAGATCGAATCGGGTTAATAATAGTCACCATCCCCCATGCCCGATGCCCGATGCCCGATGCGCGATGCCCAATGATTATTTAATATTGGCAATGACAAAGCCCATTTGACACTCGTACTGATCGGGCAAATTTTCCGTAGGTTTAGCAACTCGATGACCGCAGCGAAGCTCTCCACCGCTCCAGCGCGGTTGGCCAGTGCGATCTGCCAGCAAACAACTTTGGCAAACACACTGAGGGGCAAGCATCTGATTTTCCATTAAAATGACTAACATTTGATACCTCCGACAGGTTTCACACCAGTAATTTCATTGTATGTCAGGAGTTGGGGACAAACGGCTTAACCTGAACACAACGTAATATTTATATCAATGGTGCGAAATCCGTAGTACGGTATAAGATCCCCAATTCCCAATCCCAAAACTGTCAAGAGGTTGATTATTGTGACGGACACTAACTTAGAATTCCTTTCCAAAACCGATCCGCTGATTGCCGATTTAATCGGGCAAGAGCTCCAGCGGCAGCGAGACCACCTAGAACTCATCGCCAGCGAAAACTTTACCTCCGCAGCGGTAATGGCAGCTCAAGGCTCAGTGCTGACCAATAAATACGCCGAAGGACTGCCAGCGAAACGCTACTACGGCGGCTGCGAATTTATTGACGGCATCGAGCAAATTGCGATCGATCGCGCCAAACAGCTATTTGGAGCCGCTCACGCCAACGTCCAGCCCCACTCCGGCGCTCAAGCCAACTTTGCAGTATTTTTGAGCTTGCTGGAACCCGGAGACGGAATTATGGGCATGGATTTGTCCCACGGCGGACACTTGACCCACGGTTCGCCGGTTAACGTATCCGGCAAATGGTTCAAAGCTTTTCACTACGGCGTCAGCCAAGAAACAGAACAGCTTGACTATGACGAAATTTTGGCCAGTGCCAAAGAAAACCGACCGAAATTGCTAATTTGTGGCTATTCAGCATATTCGCGAATTATCGACTTTGAGAAGTTTAGAGCCATCGCCGACGAAATCGGAGCCTACTTGCTCGCCGACATCGCCCACATCGCCGGGTTAGTCGCCACAGGGCACCACCCCAACCCCCTCCCCCACTGTCACGCAGTCACCACCACCACTCACAAAACCCTGCGGGGCCCCCGTGGCGGCTTGATTATGACTAATGACCCGGAATTAGGTAAAAAATTTGACAAAGCAGTGTTCCCCGGCACTCAAGGTGGGCCCTTAGAACACGTCATTGCGGGTAAAGCAGTAGCTTTCGGCGAAGCATTAAAGCCTGAATTTAAAACTTATTCCGGTCAAGTAATTGAAAATGCGCGCGCTTTAGCTGAACAGTTGCAGCAGCGGGGTTTAAAACTCGTTTCCGGTGGCACGGACAATCACTTAATGCTAGTTGATTTGCGATCAGTAAATATGACAGGTAAGCAAGCGGATCAATTAGTCAGCGGTGTGAATATTACTGCTAATAAAAATACCGTACCTTTCGATCCGGCATCGCCCTTTGTCACCAGCGGTTTGAGACTCGGTTCGCCGGCGATGACGACCAGGGGAATGGGAACAGCAGAATTTACCGAGATTGGCAATATTATTGCCGAGCGCCTGCTAAATCCCGATGATGAAAGCGTCGCAGCCGACTGCCTGCGTCGAGTAGCAGCACTGTGCGATCGCTTCCCGTTATATCCCCACTTGTACTTGAAAGTGCCGGCATTAGCTTAATTTTCCTGATCGGCAATGGGAAATTGGTAGTTGGAAGTGTACGGGTAAAAGGGTAAAAGAGCAGGAAAAGATTGAGAGTTGCCGGTAGCGATATTGACAAGCGGTTTTCACCAAAAATATCGATCGCCAATACGGTTTTTAGTAAAGATATTTGTCGGGCGGGGCTGGTTTGACTAACGGTATTTGTCGGTTGCGAAAGATACCGCTAGGGCTGGGCCCGCTCGCCAAATATCAACTTTTTTGCTCGCGAAAAAGTCGATATTTCAAATCGTTAATTCGAGAGTTATGAATGAAAAACCTGACAATTCGCCCCAGGGCAACTGCCATTGCGGCAAATCTCCGACTCCCAAACCCCCAGTCGCTCTTCAAGATGTTTCCTTGTTATAAGCCATCTGAAATGTAGTAGACTCTGCCTGACAGCCTAATTGCCCCGCACTATTTAAAATTGATTTCAGATGCCGTACCAGTATCTGTACCACATACTCGCTTTCCTGGTTTCTGCGATCATCGTCCTCTGGAGTACGCCAATAGTCAAAAAAATTGGTCTCAAAAGCGGGCGAGTCGATCGGCCAGGCGAGCGAAAAGTCCACAAGCGCCCGATGGTGCGCTTGGGAGGAGTGTCCATCTTTCTCGGCACTATCACTGCCCTCTTATTTGTCTGGCTCTCAGGAGGCTTCATTGATGCTAGCGGACAAGTTCTCAATCCCAAAGACGAATACGAAATTTGGGGAGTCACCCTCGGCGGCATCGGATTCTTCCTCATCGGTTTAGCAGACGACCTATTTTCGCTCTCGGCCTTAAAACGCTTGCTCATGCAAATTGGCGTATCCAGCATCGCTTGGATGGCAGGCGTACAGATTGAGTTTCTGACAGTTCCCTCCTTGGGACTGACTAATATTGGCTGGCTGAGCTTGCCAATTACCGTGATTTGGCTCGTCGGCATGGCGAATGCCATCAACTGGATTGACGGTTTGGACGGTTTAGCTGCCGGAGTTTCAGGGATTGCAGCAGTTGTGATGCTGATTGTCAGTTTGGCGATGCAGCAACCAGCGGCGGCCCTGATTGCAGCGGCTTTGGCTGGCGGGACATTGGGGTTTCTGCGCTACAACTTCAATCCTGCTCAAATCTTTATGGGAGATGGCGGGGCTTATTTTATCGGGTTTACTCTCGCTGGAGTGGGAGTAATTGGGTTAGTTAAAACTACGGCTGTTACTTCTGTGTTGCTGCCATATTTAATTTTAGCTGTACCGATTTTAGATATGTCGGCGGTGATTCTCGATCGACTTCGCAACGGCAAGTCACCGTTTATTGCTGACAAGCGCCATCTCCACCACCGACTTCTACAAGCCGGACTATCCCATCGATTTGCGGTTTTATTTATTTACTCGCTGACACTGTGGGTGGGAAGTTTAGCCCTAGCTTTTTCGCTTCCCAGCGGCGTAATTTACGCTATGGGTGCAACCAGTTTGCTGGGATATGCTAGCTGGAAAGTTTGGAGACACGCTCGATAGTTAGTTGACTGTTGACTGTTGACTGTTGACTGTTGTTAGTAAGAATCACCAATCACCAATCACTAATCACTAATGACCAATTTCCACTGCCCTATGCCCTATGCCCTATGCCCTATGCCCAATTCCCCAATCTAAAATCTAAAATTGAATGGTTGCTGAAATTATTTGTGTTGGCACTGAATTGCTGTTAGGCGATATTCTTAATAGCAATGCCCAGTTTTTAGCCAAAGAATTAGCGAGTCTGGGAATCCCTCACTACTATCAAACAGTGGTGGGGGACAATCCAGAACGCATCAAACAAGTGTTAGAAATTGCCGTCAGTCGATCGCAGCTTTTGCTCTTCACCGGAGGCCTGGGCCCCACACCAGACGACCTCACAGTCGAAACGATCGCCGATTTTTTTGGGGTTCCCCTCATCGAAAAGCCGGAAATTATCGCAGATATCGAATACAAATTTGCCCAGCGGGGACGCACCATGAGTCCCAGCAATCGCAAGCAAGCTTTAATTCCAGAAACTGCGGACATTCTGCCGAACCGCAGCGGTTCTGCACCGGGCATTATTTGGCAGCCGGTTTCTGACGTGACAGTAATGACATTTCCCGGCGTACCGGCGGAAATGCACTTGATGTGGCAAGAAACCGCCGTTCCTTACCTGAAAAATGGCGGCTGGTGCAGCGCCACTATTTACAGCCGCACATTGAAATTTTGGGGGATTGCTGAGTCGGCATTGGCCGAAAAAGTAGAGAGTTTTCTGAATTTAACTAATCCTACTGTGGCTCCCTACGCCAATCACGGCGAAGTCAAACTGCGGATTTCGGCCCGCGCGGAGTCCTCCGTGGCGGCGAAAAACTTGATTGAGCCGATCGAACAACAATTGCGGCAAATTGCCGGCTCGGACTGCTACGGTGCTGATAGTGATACCCTCGCTTCGACTGTGGGCCAATTGTTGCTGGATGCGGGGCAAACTCTTAGCGTGGCTGAATCCTGCACCGGAGGAGGATTGGGGGCGATGCTGACTGGTGTTTCCGGCAGTTCGAGCTACTTTTTAGGCGGGATTATTTCTTACGACAATCGGGTTAAGGAAGGATTATTAGGTGTTAATCCGCAAGATTTAGCCGAGTTTGGGGCAGTCAGCCACCAAGTGGCAAAACAAATGGCTGCAGGAGTTCGCGATCGCCTCAATACCGATTGGGGATTGAGCATTACAGGCATCGCCGGGCCCGAAGGCGGCACAGATGCTAAACCTGTCGGACTGGTTTATGTTGGTTTAGCAGGGCCCCACGGCGACGCAGAAAGCTTTGAATACCGCTTTGGCGATGCCAGAGGCCGCGAGTGGATTCGGAATCTGAGTAGCTGTACGGCGCTCGATGGGCTCCGGCGTAAATTATTGTTGGCAAAAGCGTAGAAAAAATCCTATGATTGGTCAATTGTCAACAGTCAACCGTAAACTTAAGCTTTATTTAACACTCTATACTCCGATATAATTCGGCAATTTTCCTTTTGCCTCTTGATTATCTGTAAAGATTCGTTATGATAATAAGATAGGACTGATTGGCCAAGATACTGACTCTCTCCATTGCTCAAAATAACCAGCAAGCGAGAAAGCAAGTTTGACCTTTGGTTTCAAAGTCGTGCTTGCTTATTTTCAGATATTTAGCCGTCGGTTTAGCAATCTAGACTATAAGAAAAGGAGCTATCCGTTCAATGGAAGACATTGAAAAGGTGCTGGAACAAATTAAAGAATGGGTTCGCAAGCTGATAGAAGGACTGCTGAGTCCCGAACCTGAACCGGAACTCGAACCGATTCGTATTCCTGTAAACCAACCGAGGAATCGCAGGTAGTCGGGACTGAATTAGAAGTTTGAGGTTTAAGGTTTGAGGTTTGAGGTGGCAGACGGGTTCTAAATCCCATGTCAAAACTCTCATAATTTTTGTTGCGCTGGAAATTTTAAAATTGTTAAATATCCTGGTACTTCACGGCCCCAATCTGAATCTATTGGGTCAGCGAGAACCTGGAGTTTATGGTTCTGCGACTTTAAATGATATCAACAAGTTGCTAGAACGAGAAGCGCAAGCCCTCCAGGTGCAAGTCTCTATTCAGCAGTCGAATCATGAAGGGGTATTGGTGGATGCAATTCACTCGATGTTAGGGCAGCACCAAGGCTTATTGATTAATGCTGGAGCTTATACTCATACGAGTGTGGCAATTAGAGACGCGATCGCCGCGGTGAATATCCCTGCGGTAGAAGTTCATCTGAGCAATATTTACCGGCGGGAAGCTTTTCGGCACCACTCGTTTATCGCAGCGGTGGCGATCGGGCAAATCAGCGGTTTTGGCCCAGAAAGTTATCGGCTGGGGCTGCAAGCTCTAGTTAGTTACCTGATTAAAAATTAAAAATTTACCGATTGTAGCGATCGGATGAGGGCAGGTTTTAGATGGAAAACCAGCCCTTATATGTTTGGGTTGAATTCAAATTAATCACAAGAATTAGGAAAAGAAGCAAACCAGGAAGAATTCTAAATTACCAATTACCAATTACTAACAACTTGAGTTAAATTCAAATGCGGCATTCCCTGTTGAGCAAGTTTCAAGGAACCATCCTGGGGGCAGTTTTAGGAGACTCTATAGGCCTGCAATACCAGAGGCAACTCGTGGGTATTCCCCCCCAAACAGAAGACTTGCAGCCGATTTTACAACTGACGAAACACCAACAATTGACCCTAAGAGGGGCAACATTAGCGCTGAATTCAGTCAACAGTAAAAGCCCAAGTGGCAAAGACTCATCCGCATCCGGGAGACTTGCGGTAGCCTGTACTCAAAGTTTAATTCGGTGTAGGGGTTTAGATTTAAAAGATTGGCGCGATACTTGGGAAGCATTTGCCAAGTCGGAAATCTACCATCCCCGCAACAGTGAGTTTCAAACCCTGCTTAACCCTGGTGAAGCTGCCGTTGCTGCGCTGCCATCCGCGATGTTTTTTCACGAAAATAAAGCCAAGCTGCGAGAAAAAATCATGCTGGCGATAGAGGTTTGGCCCAACGAAAACCAGCCAGAATGGGAAACAGCAATTTTAGCAGTAGCATATACGATCGCCCGGGCTCTCAAAGAAAGACTTGACCCCGCGACAGCGATCGAGCAAACACTTGCCTACCTGAAAACAGATAATGCCTTAACAGAGCTGCTGCTGCAAGTGCAAATACTACTAGAAAAGGGAGCCGATTTAGAAACAGCCGCCACTCATCTGTGCAAAAGCGCCACAGCTTTGCGAGAAAGACAGGGCGAAGGTAAGAAAAAATTACAAACCGAGTCAATTGTCAACCCAGGAAATTTCATTCCCATTGCCTTAGCTTTCTACTGCTTTTTGAACACCCCAGAAGACTTGCGCTTGTCAGTGGTGCGCGCTGCCCGCTGTGGTATAGCCGGACAAATAACCTGCGCTTTGACGGGAGCTTTGTCTGGAGCCTATAACGGCGTTGCTGCGATTCCTGTAGAATGGCGACAGGTATCTTCGGCTGAGGTTAAATCGCAGCAGCTAGCCGAGGGCCTAGAACCCTCGCTCTGGGGAACTGGCAGCGATGCAAAAATTGTAGAGTTAGCAAATAACCTGTTTGCTGTTTGGGCAGGAGTTTACAGACCCGATGCCGGACTGGATTCCGCAGCGCTAGCCCGATCGGTGGCTGCACCTTATGTCATTAGACCTCGTAAAATATAAAGGTTGGAGCTTTTACTGGTAAGGGGAAACCAGAAATTAGCAATTAGCCATTAACAAGTCAAAAGCGAAAGTTGAAGGATAGCGACAATTAAAGATTAAAAAGTGAAAAATTAAATGTGAAAAATTAAATCGGACGCGCCTGCCCCAACAAGCCAGGTTTAAACGAGAATATGGGGTTGGAAAACGAAGAATCTACGGAGAAACAAGGTTTTTAGCCCTCGCCCGCAAGTTCTGTTCAAGACAGACAAGGGAAGCAAAGAAGCTGCTTGCGTTGTTGGCCACCGTCAGGAAAGCCAACTTCTGGCGATAGTCAGGCAAAGTAGCCTGGAGGGTTGAATATTCAGCCAGGGTAGTTCGGATAAAATCAATCAAGATGCATAGTCAGAAATTCTGACAAAGCTGCTGGATAACAGTGATATATCTTCGACACAAATGAATACGCTCTCCTCATTGATGCGGCAGATTGAGCAGCTAGGGGCTGCGCGCTCACTGCGCCAACACATTGCTAAAGTGCAAAATGGCAGCAGCAAAGCAGATA
This sequence comes from Microcoleus sp. K1-B1, assembly GCF_036704705.1. NCBI lineage: Bacteria > Bacillati > Cyanobacteriota > Cyanophyceae > Oscillatoriales > Microcoleaceae > Microcoleus > Microcoleus sp. K1-B1. Next base: position 11,542 of record NZ_JAUBSH010000041.1, read on the forward strand.
CCTCACGCGCTGGCGGGCCTCTCCTGAGCCGTTTGTCGCGCCAGAAATGGCTTCTTCCCGAGACTTTTACTACTAAATTTACAAGTAAAACCTCCAAATCAAGCCTCAAAAATCAAGCTCGTTCTCCTATGTTGGCGCTGGTAGCGGTAGTTTCCCTAAGCAGCACTCTGGGCCACCGCTTCTACAACCAGCCGAAACTGGATGTGGGGACGAAAGCTCCTCAGACGATTAAGGCTCCTGCTACTGCTAGCATCCCCGATTACAAAACTACTGAAGAACAGCGGAAAGCGGCGCGGATAGGGGCTGTAGCGATATTAATGCTGGATTCGGCGGTCGATCGACAAATTTATCAAGAATTGCAACAATTTTTGCAGCAGGGAAGCGAGCTACGGGAGGCGGTAGGCCCGTTTCCGTTTGCGAGTACCTCGGCGCTCTCACTTGCTGTTCAGGTTTACTTGCGGGGCTGTCCTGAGTGGGAGTGGCGCTCGATTTTGGCGCAAGCGGGTGACAAAAGTGCAACTTCCGAGCGATTGAGTTTGGATTCCCCGGCAATTGCTGCGGCAACAGATAACAAGTCTCAGCAAGATGCTATCGCTCAACTGCAAGCTTACAGCCGATCGGTCCGGGCAGCAGAATTTCAAAGCCTGACAGACAGTATTTCCTCTGCTCGCCAGCGCTATCTCAATGCTGTGGAGGCGCTGGGAAAACCGTTGGTTGTGGGGCTGCCACAGATTTACGATACTTCGCTGTTTGATTGGTCAGATGCAGCTTGGCAGAAAACCCAAACCGGTATGAGTCGGGCGGCAAAAAGGATGGTGGCTCAAGGTATCCCGCAGGGGTTGCCAAAAGAGATTTTGAAAGAAGCCGTGAAGCTGCAAGTGGCTGATGAAGTGCCGTTAGAGTCCCAAGCTTTGGCGGTGGAGGGTTTAACAGCGATTTTGCAGCCAAATCTGGTGAGAGATCGCGAGGAAACCAAACAGCTAGCTGAATTAGCGGCGCAAAAGGTGAAACCGGTGATGATCGCAGTAGATCAGGGCGAGATAATTGTTGCCCAAGGACAAGAGATCTCGCAGCAAGATTTCGTGTTGCTGGACTATTTTGGTTTAAGCAGGCGGGGGGTGAATTGGCTGGGGCTGACGGGTTTTGTTTGTTTAGTCGCGGGGGCAATTGCGATCGTACTGCTGGTGGAAAGGCACTACCGCTTGCGCCGCAGAGATCATTTGTTATTGCTGCTGCTGACTTTGAGCGCGCCTGTGCTGGTGAGTTTGGGGCTGCCTTGGACGAGTTTGCCCGCGATCGGGATTTTAGCGGGAGGCTTCTACGGTTCGGCGGTGGGAGTCACTGTGGTGGGGCTGCTGTCGGCGCTGCTACCCATTGGCTTAAATGTGGACTTGATTCATTTGGTGGCTAGCGGGGCGGGCGGATTGCTGGGCGCTTTTATGGCCGGGCGGCTGCGATCGCGCGAGGAATTGGCTCTTTTGGGCGTGGCTGTCGGCTTGGCTCAGGGCACCGTTTATCTGGTGGGGACTTTGATTGCCAGCGCGGCTGCCGGTGCAATTTGGTACGTCGTACTGGGTACGGTGGGCGCGCAAAGTTTGGCCGGTTTGGCTTGGAGCGTTGTGGCGATCGGCATCAGCCCTTATTTGGAACACGTTTTTGACTTGATTACCCCGATCCGGCTGGCGGAACTTGCCAATCCCAACCGCCCGCTGTTGAAGAAATTGGCTGCCGAGGCTCCGGGGACTTTTCAGCACACGCTGTTTGTGGCGAGTTTGGCGGAGGCTGCGGCCCGGGAACTTGGCTGCAATGTTGAGCTGGTCAGAACTGGGACATTATACCACGATATTGGAAAAATGCACGATCCGTTGGGATTTTGTGAAAATCAAATGGGTGGGGGCAACAAACACGATGAAATTAATGACCCTTGGGCGAGCGCGGAGATTATTAAAAAGCACGTTACCGAGGGGTTGGTGATGGCGCGGAAGCATCGATTGCCGAAGGCAATTCAGGCGTTTATTCCAGAACACCAAGGTACAATGTTAATTGCTTACTTCTACCACCAAGCGCAGCAAATTGCTGCAAAAGAAATAGAAGATTTAAAGATGGTTTTGCCAGATGCGGATAATTCAAAGTTAACAATCGCAAGTCGCCAAGTGAGGGAGGAGGATTTTCGCTACGATGGGCCGATTCCGCAGTCGCGGGAAACCGGGATTTTGATGCTGGCGGATTCTTGCGAGGCTGCTTTGCGATCGCTCAAAGATGCTACTCATGAAGAGGCTTTGAATATGGTTAATAAGATTTTGAGGGCTCGCTGGCAGGATAATCAGTTGATTGATTCGGATTTAACGCGGGAGGATATGTCTCTAATTGCGGAGATTTTTGTGCGGGTTTGGGAACAGTTCAATCACAAGCGGATTGCTTACCCTAGTGCAGTTTTTACTCCCAGGTAGGCGAAAATTTTTAGTTAGGAAAAATCAGTTCGCATTTCAGTTGTGAATGAGATTTCATTGCGATTTGCCCGGTAAAGCGCCATGCACTTCAGGATTGTGGCTGACAATTACCACAGTTTGTTTGATTCCTCAAAATTCCGAGGAGTCGATATCTCTTTCGCCAGCTAGGTGCGATCGCAATTTTTGCCAGTCTTCGGCATCGATCGCATTTGCAAACCCGATGATATAGTCATTTCAAATAAATGTGAGACAAATGCAAGATGATGTAAAATCAAGAAAAATTGTTAACTCGGAGCCGAAAAATGGCATACAGTCTAGATTTGAGAAAAAGAGTAGTGGATTATGTGGAAAATGGAGGGGGTATAACCAAAGCCGCCGCCCTGTTTAAAGTAGGAAGAGCAACAATATACAGATGGCTAGGGAGGGAAGACCTTAGAGCAACCAAGGTAGAACACCGTGAGCGAAAGATAGACTGGGAAGCACTCAGAAAAGATGTAGAAGAAAATCCCGAAGCAAGATTAATAGAAAGAGCAAGGAAATTCGGGGTGAGAGCGAGTGCCATATGCTATGCTTTAAAGAAAATGAAAATTACGAGAAAAAAAAAGAATTTCGTTATAAAGAAAGGAATAGAGAAGAAAGAATAAAATACTACCAAACACTGAGAAATTTAATTAAGGTTTATGGTAGTAAAAGCCTTGTATTTATTGATGAATCAGGATTTGAAGAGTTTCATGCTTGTGTTTATGCGTGGTCAAAAAAAGGAAAAAAAGTATATGGGGATAGACAAGGAAAACGGGGAAAAAGAGAAAACTTAGTAGCAGGAAGAAGAAAAGGCAACAAGGACTTGATTGCACCTATGGTCTTTACAGGGAGCTTGAATGCAGAAAGTTTTGAAGGGTGGTTAGCTTTATATTTATTGCCATCTTTAAAAATACCATCAATATTAATCATGGATAATGCACCGATTCATCGTAAGACAGCAATTAAACTCCTGGTGGAGGAAGCAGGCCATCAGATACTTTTTTTACCAAAATACTCTCCTGACTTAAATGATATTGAGCATGATTTTAGTGCATTAAAGAGAGCTCTAATGTATTCGCATTCTGCCACATCTCTTGATGAGATTATTCGCGCTTATTGTGCAACCTAGTGTCTCATTTTTATTTGAAATAACTATAGTATCTACAACCCCAGCGCAGTCAACTATCCAGCGGATTTCTGGCCGTTCCTACATCACAAATAAGTTTGGTGAGTTGTGAGTTTAAAAGATTTTAATTTTTAACCGCAGATGAACGCGGATAAACGCCGATTTTTTATGTTGATTCTATCCTTTGACTCCCGCAGCAGTTTCTGTTGGCACAATGTATTTTTGCAAAAGCAAAAATAGTCCTAAAACTGGAACAATAGAAATAATAGAACCCGCCGCAACTAAACGCCAATCTAAAGAAAATGTCCCGGCTAAATTGGCTACCCCTAAAGGTAAAGTGTAATATTCCGGCCTGTCTAAAACTAGCAGTGGCCACAGAAAGTCACTCCAAGAACCGATAAATACAAAAATTCCTAAAGTAACTAAAGCTGGTTTAATTGCCGGAATCATGACGTGCCACCAAATGCCTAATTCGCTGCAGCCGTCGATGCGGGCGGCTTCTTCTAGTTCTTTGGGAACTGCTAGAAATGCTTGTCGTAATAAAAATATGCCGAAGGCTGAGGCTAGTCCGGGAAAGATTACGCCTAAATAACTATTTTTTAGTCCGAGTTGTACAGTCAATATGTATAGGGGAATCATGACTATTTGGAAGGGAATCATGATTGTGGAAATGATCGTGATTAAGATGGCTTCGCGGCCGCGAAATTTGAGTCTGGCTAAGGGGTAAGCGGCGAGGGCGCAAAAGAGGACGTTGATGCTAACTGTGAGGCCGGCAATTAGGGTGCTGTTGAACAGGTAGCGGCCGAAGGGGTTGGTTTGCCAAACTTTGATGAAGTTTTCGAGGGTTGGCTGTTGGGGCCACAGTTGCGGGGGAAATTGAAAGATGTTTTCGTTGGGGGATTTGAGGGAGGTACTGAGCAGCCACAGCAAGGGAAACAGCATTAAAAGTGCGATCGCGCTCATGATGCTGTACGTCCACAGGGTGCTCCACGGCGAGGGAGTGTTGTTTGGGGAATTTGGTTTTTTAGTTTTGAGATTGTTCATTGTTGGGATATGATAATAAGTCCTTGCTTCGTGAGAAGCCTTGTTGTCCATAAGGGGATTATTGCCATGAAACCGTTTATTTACGAAACTATGTACATTCTGCGCCCTGATTTGGGCGAGGAAATGACAGACCAGGCGATCGCTAAATATCAAACTATTTTGCGCGATCAAGGTGCTGAAAACATCGAAACTCAGCACCGTGGCAAGCGCCGTTTGGCTTACGAAATCGGCAAGCACCGGGACGGAGTATACGTTCAAATGAACTATACAGCTCCGGGCGCTGCAATTTTTACCCTGGAGCGCGCGATGCGTCTGAGCGAAGAAGTGATTCGCTATTTGACGATCAAGCAAGATGTGCCAGATGCACCGGAAGCGGAAGCTGAAGCTGAAGTCGCCGATTAGCATTCGTGTCAACTTAACGTCTTATGTTGTAGTACCAGTCTACTGTTTGACGATTAGGGCCGCTTATTCCCCGGCACGCCTTTCTTTCTTAAGGGCTACCCTGTACACACAACTTGAAAAACTAACGTCAGAGCCTTTCGCTCCCCCTGGCATCCTCCTGAAAAAGACGCTAGGGGGATATTTGGAATTGTGGGTACAGCATAGTTTCTAAAGGGCGGGACTTGATGTTAATTGAAATTATAGGTGGATGGGCGATTGTTTTTCTAGGGGGGACGATCGCTCTTTGTTGTGGGGAGGCTGCTGGGACTTAATCTATTTTTATCCACAAAGAAAGCTCGCATTTTGAGGATGGCGAGGGCGATTCACTTTGGCTCAACTCTATTATCTAGTTGACTACAAAAAACTTGACTATGCTTGAGCATAGCTGCTTAATCATTGTAAATCTAATTGTGATCCGCTACTTATTAAATTTACTGTCAACTAAGGCAAATTCGACTTTCTTGAGAGGCAAAATTCTGCATCTATAACTCTGAACCAAACTATAAACTTATTTTTGCCCTTGGCAATTAAGCTGTTGTGCATTTAAATTGTATATTTCGAGTCCCGATCAAAAATCGTCAAATCATCTCCCCCGATCCCCATCGGACCCTCTCCCTCTCTAATACCATAGGCAATCTAGATGCAACACAGCTTAGGTAGCAGCTAAAATGTGGCTCTTAGCCCTCTTAAGTCACTCTGGGAAAATAAAAATAAGAGCCAAATTTTTAACTGTAGATAGAGCTAGCATTTGAGCGTTTATTTTCTAACAGAATGGCCCAAATCAAGATTTTTGGTAAAAGTCTTATGCTATAAGCCTTCCAGATTATTTTTTGCCTAAAGTGACAGAAGAGGGTTAAACGAGGATAACCCTAACCCTCTTCTGTCACCCTGGGAAAATAAAAATAAGAGCCAAATTTTTAACTGTAGATATAGCGAGAATTTGAGCATTTATTTTCTAGCAGAATGGCTGAAATCAGGATTTTTGGTAAAAGTCTTATGCTCTAAGCGTTCCTGATTATTTTTTGCTAAAAGTGACAAAAGAGGGCTAATTTTCCTATCCATTCCAAAACCTTGTTCTAGGCGGGGATACTTGTATTTCCCCGCCTAGGGCTTGAAACTGTTAAAGCTAGGTCAGATACAGAGTAAAACTACCACCCTGGGTTTAGATAATCTTCTGCCGAAGTCCCATCACACGAAAAAGGAGTAGCTAAGGACCGTAATTCAAAAATTGTGTCGGTCAGACGGTCAATTTCTCGACCAAGCATACATTTTTCTTCGGTTAAAGTGGTTACTTCGTACTCCAGTGTACATTTTTCGGTGTCTAAGGCGTCGTACCTATCTTTCAAGGAAGAAATTTTTTCTTCACAGTATTTCAGAGCCTGGTCTTTTGCTGTAGTTGCTTCCAGCAAGGTATTGTAAGATTTTACCAACGCTGCATTTTTTTTGAACAAGCAAAAATTAAACTGTGCTAGAATCTGAATCTCTCTTTCTAATGCAGAGAGATTTTTCTTGGCATGAGATAGTTTGTTGTACAAACTAACCCATGTTAGGTTATGCTTAGACATGGATTACAGTGTCCTTTTATTGTTTGTTTTTTGGTGGTAACAGTTAGAAGTTTCGCCACCGGAGATTTTTAATTGAAACAAAAGTCCTACCTGGATGGCCGTCTAGGTGGGCTTTTTGTTTTAATTATCAAAATTAGACCATACCACTTTTTATTTTAAGCAGGCACTACAAAATGCTTGTTTCTCAGGAATCAATGCATCAAAGCACTTAACTCTAAAATAGAAGCGCGATATAGACAAGTTTGACCTTATACCAAAGCATAACAGAAAATTTCAATTTTACAACCACATTTCCAAAAAAAAATCAAAACACATGGGTGTCAATATTTACGGTTTGGCTAAATTTCATTAGCAGAAGACAGCAGACGGTGGACAACGAATCCATGCGGAATTGATACAGAATCGAAAGCGAATCGAAAGCGAATCGATTGCGAATCGATTGCGAATCGATTGTGAAGGGACAACGAATTGACAACGAATTGACAACGAAGGGACAGCGAATTGACAACGAAGGGACAGCGAATCGATTGTGAATCGATTGCGAATTGACAACGAATTGACAACGAAGGGACAGCGAATTGACAACGAAGGGACAACGAAGGGACAGCGAATCGATTGTGAATCGATTGCGAATTGACAACGAAGGGACAGCGAATTGACAACGAAGGGACAGCGAATTGACAACGAAGGGACAGCGAATTGACAACGAAGGGACAGCGAATCGATTGCGAATCGATTGTGAATCGACTGCGAATCGATTGTGAATCGACTGCGAATCGATTGTGAATCGACTGCGAATCGACTGCGAATCGACTGCGAATCGACTGCGAATCGACTGCGAATCGATGCTACTACCTACTTAGAGCGGAATCGGTATTTTCCCGCCTAGGGCTTGGAACCGTTGCCGCTACGTCAGGAAATGTAGCTATCCTGATTGACGACCGGAATCTTAACCCTCTTAAGTCACTCTGGGAAAATAAAAATAAGAGCCAAATTTTTAACTGTAGATAGAGCTAGCATTTGAGCGTTTATTTTCTAACAGAATGGCCCAAATCAAGATTTTTGGTAAAAGTCTTATGCTATAAGCCTTCCAGATTATTTTTTGCCTAAAGTGACAGAAAAGGGTTAGAAGAGGAATATTGTCAAATTTTGCCAACTGCTGCTTGAGGTTGGGCCTGAATCCACGAGCCAAAGCCCGATCGCACTCCCTGCAACCTCGATCGAGATTCTCGCCCCATAGCCCAATTGTAAAGTTTTGTGACAATTTTGATTTGGTAGCTTTAGATACAGAATTGTCTGTTATAGTGATAGAAGAGAAGAAAAAACAAGCCCAACATTAATCTAAAGAATACGGAGGAAACCCATATGTCTACTGAAAATCAAGCTCGCTCTCTGATGATGCGCCACCACCAACTGGTGAAGAACCGCCAGCAATCCATGCTCAACCGCACCGCCACCGAAGTCGGGATGGAAGATACGCACTACTGGGGTCACATTCAAGGCAAACCACAGCCCAGCTTTCAAGCCAGCTACGATCGCAGCAACGCCACTATGAGCTAGGCCAAGCTCAATTTCGACAATTGCCTACGAAGTTATTACCTATAAATTGGAGAAATCAGTTATGTCAACTCAAGAACAAGCCCGCAACCTGATGATGCGCCATCAACACGTCGTTAAAAACCGTCAGGAATCCATGCTGAGCCGTGTGGCTGCTGAAGTGGGTTTAGATGCTGGTTCTCCAGCGAGTATCGATCGCAAATAACCCCTTTTTTCAACGGCGAGATAGTTGAATCGAGTTTGTTGTTTGCCAGCTAAAAATTAATAATGTCAATTACAAAACCGTCGCGACTTCTTCTTGAGTTCTAACTCTAGATTGGAAGCCGCGATTAGTTTTATGGGGAATTGGGAATGGGGAATGAGGAATGGGAAATGGGGTTCAAAAGAATCTAAAATCTAAAATCTAAAATCGTTTGACTGAGCGCTCACGCCGAAGTCTAAAATCTAAAATCTAAAATCTAAAATCTAAAATGGTATAATCCCCTTTCAGCAGATTGAAGGCTACTAGGGAGGTCATGATGTCGGACTGGAAAGAAATTGGCGGCGGAGTTACAGCACCCAGAGGGTATCGAGCATCGGGAATTACAGCGGGTTTGAAGCCTTCAGGCTTGCCAGATTTAAGTTTAATTTTGTCAGAGGTAGACGCGATCGCCGCCGGAGTCTTCACAACCTCCACTGTCCGGGCCGCTTGCGTGGACTACTGCCGCCAGCGTTTGCAAGCTAAACCCAGCGCGAAAGCAATTTTGTGCAATGCGGGACAAGCTAATGCTGCTACTGGCGAACAAGGTTTGGCAGATGCCCTCGAAAGTGCCAAATTGTTGGGAGAAGCGCTGAATATTCCTCCAGAATCAATTCTTTTGGCCTCCACTGGCGTCATCGGACAGCGGATAAAAATGGAGCCGCTGAGGGCGGGAATTCCCCGATTAGTTGCTGAGGCATCGGAAACTGGTTCGGATGCGGCGGCTAAGGCTATTTGTACGACTGATTTAGTGCCGAAAACGATCGCCCTGGAAACCATGTTTGGCGATCGACCCGTCCGCATCGGCGGCATTTGCAAAGGTTCGGGAATGATTCACCCGAATATGGCAACAATGCTGGCATTTGTAACTTGCGATGCAGCAGTGTCATCGCATTTGTGGCAAGAAATGCTGAGTCGGGCGGCTAACAGAAGTTTCAATCAAATTACTGTTGACGGCGATACCAGTACCAACGATTCGCTAATTGCTTTGGCCAACGGTCAATCCCGCACGCCCGCAATTACAGAAATGGGGGCGGATGCTGAAAAATTAGAGGCGATGCTGACAGAAGTTTGCGTGCATTTAGCAAAGGCGATCGCCCGTGACGGCGAAGGTGCAACTTGTTTGGTAGAAGTACAAGTTAGTGGCGCGCTGGATGAAGTTTCTGCGAGTAAAATTGCCAAAACAATTGTCGGTTCTTCTTTGGTGAAAGCTGCTATTTTCGGACGCGATCCGAATTGGGGGAGAATTGCGGCGGCGGCTGGGCGCGCTGGTGTACCTTTCGATCAAGAGAATTTGCGGATTCAATTAGGGGATTTTTTGATGATGGAAAACGGACAACCTAAAGAGTTCGATCGCGCTGCTGCAAGTAATTATATGAAAGCGGCTGCGGAGGGAGAATATTTGAAGGCTGATACGGTTGTAATTCAGGTTAGTGTGGGGAATGGCAGCGGTTTTGCGAAAGCTTGGGGATGCGATTTGAGTTACGACTACGTGAAGATTAATGCGGAGTATACGACTTAAATAAGTCCAGGCGGTTAGAAGTCCGGGTGGTTAGAAACCTCGCCTGCACAAACAAAACCAGACGAGAGCGGGTTAAAGGCAAATTTCACACAATTTAAACTAAACTTCCCCCCGTGGGGGGAAATTAAAAAATCTGAAACCTTTACTCACCGAGTTAATCTCAGCTTTTTTGCTCCTCATTTTAAAATCGCTGAAGCCCTTATACAGATAAGCTTTTTAGGATTTTAACTAAAAATCGATAAAAATATTATTCAGAATAAGTTTCAATACTTTTTAAGCTTATTACCAATAAGTCTAATGTATCACCTTTTCCAAAAATTGCTAATGCTGATTGGAACAATTTTGCTAACAGTGTATATAGCTGCTTGTGCGTTTCTGCTAATTCGGCAGAGGCAAATGATTTTTAAACCGACCTATGACACTTTAGAATTACCCTCAAATTTTAATCTCAAATATGAAGAAGTTTGGTTTTTGGGAAACAGTAGGTCTAATTCGCAAGACAAATTACATGGGTGGTTTATTCCAGCGTTAAAACGAGATACAGAAGTTGGGACTATTTTATATTTTCATGGAGCTGGAACAAATATTAGCAATCCGATTTATCTTCGAGATATTGCACAACTCAACCAACTAGGATTCTCTGTCTTTATATTTGATTACCGAGGTTATGGTCAAAGCGGGGGAGATTTTCCCTCTGAATTGAGCATTTATGAAGATGCCGCAAATTCTTTAAAATATTTAACAGAAAATAGAAAGATTGCACACCAAAACATTTATTTGTTTGGGGTTTCTTTAGGTGGAGCAGTTGCGATTAATTTAGCAGTTAAAGAGCCAACTATAGCGGGACTGATTGTTGTCAGTTCTTTTACCTCTATGCAGGAAGAGGTACTTCATTTAGGTTATAGGATTTTCCCAATTGCATGGATATTAAATCAAAGATTTGACTCCCTTAGTAAGGTTGCATATCTAAAAATACCTATTTTAATCGTTCATGGTACTTCTGATCGGTCAAATCCTGCTAGTATGAGTCAAAAGCTTTATGATGCAGCACCTCATCCCAAGCAACTTCTTTTAATTCCAGGTTTTGGGCATGATAATATCTCAGACATGATTGAAAGTCCTCAGTTTAGGGATGGCATGAAAAAATACATTGAGGAGGTTAATGCAACGAAATGAGAATACTTCTTCTTGGGTTCATATTTTTATGTGATTACAAAGTTTAAAAACACGCCCTAACCAAAACTATCGGAGACAAACACATAGCCGCCGCCATATCCAACATTATCATCCACTAATATTAAGCCCTCGTTACCCTGCGAATCGACACTCTGAGCAAGTCCATAATTGACCACCCGCAACAACCGCTGCGGCGTAAACGATTCCAATTCCACAAAATTGCCGGCTTCCAGCCATGCTAGTTCTTCTGCTGTTAAACCTTGCCTTACAGCGTCGGGTAATTGACGGGCTGTTTGTGCCATTGTTTGAGATTGCTGCACAAACATATCGCGGGTTGCTAAGATTTGACGGGGAGAAATTCCCAAATCAAAAATCGTTACCGCTTGATTCGCAAACCACTCTGGATTAGTCCGCAGTTGATGCACTAAACCAACTCCACCAGGACTCGCATTGTGCAGCGCATAAACTTTTAAATCGGCATTACGGCGCAGCATTTCGATGACGGTGTTGAAGATGCTTTGGGGATAGCCACTAATACTAAGAATCGCGCAGTTGTTTTCAAAATGGACGTTGTTGGCAATTAGGAATTGGGCAATTTCGTCACTGTCGCAGATGATTGCGCGATCGAAGCTGTAGGCGCTGACTTCGCGATCGATGCTGGCGGGTAAAGCTTCTTGACGAGGTGCAGGGAGCAGTTTTTCTAATGTGCCGTTCACTGTTTGCCAGTCTCGCAGCCATTTATCGCTTTGCGCTTGATTAACGAGAAATATTTCACCCGTTATCTGTGGGCGTTTTTTTTGTGAAATGCTGAGCCAGTAGGAAAATAGTCCTAGTGCAGAGGCTGCGATGTATCCTGGAAAATAATTAAATATCAAGCTTCCTGAAATCCCTGTTACTAAAATAATTATTCCTAAAGTTTGTAAATTTGTGGCATTAATTTTTCTGCTGCGAACACTTTGCTCGGTAGATTGGCTGTTCGCGAAAAATCCCCGAATCCAAATAATATTGAAAACTGTCCATACTATCAAAAATCCCGCAGTGTCAGAAAAGATAGAGCTAATGAATATCCCGCCAAAGTTCACCAGGAAAAAACTCTGGACTAAATATCCTAAAATCCAGTTCCAGAGGTTAGATGAGGTGCGATTTTTTAGCCGTTGATCTATCAAATATAAAAACTGTTTGGGCGTAAAAAATAACATATTCTGGCTGGAAATATCTTCGATCGCATTTTTGAAAAAGGGATCGGTGAATGCCAACTTTTTATCAGTGACGGTATTGGGTTCAAAGACAAACGGATGGTTGCACCGTTTACAGCGACCTGAGTTCCTGATACGATCGCTCAAAATGTTGTCGGTTTGACACTGGACGCATTTCATTCCCATTTCGGTTACTCCTGATTGATTTAATGGATTTATATTGTTGACGGTTGTTTTGGAATGATTTAACCGCAGAGGGCGCAGAGGGCGCAGAGGAAGAGAAGAGAGATAATAAGTAGAAGGAAGAAGGAAGAAGGAAGAAGGAAGAAGGAAGAAACTATGCCCAATGCCCAATGCCCAATGCCCAATGCCCTATTAAAATATTTGCCCGTTTAACAAGATAGAATAGTCTTCTCGCTGTCGAATTAATCGATCGCCCTTAGCATCAATCAACACCTCAGCAGGGCGGGGGCGGTGCAGAAAATGCGACGACATCGCATAGCCGTAAGCCCCGCTATCCAAAATCGCGATCGCATCTCCAATTTTGAGTTTCGGTAGCCAACAGTTGCGCCCCAAATAATCCCGCGAATAAGTGGTGTTGCCGCAAATATCCGTTTCGTGTCGCGATACATCGTCGGTTTCCCAAGTTGCGATCGCCCGATAGCCCCCGTGCACCGCAGGCACCGATAGATTTGATACAGTCGTATCCACGCCGACAATTTGCCTATCGCCCAACCACTTCACCGACACAACTTTCGCAAGCAAAACGCCACAACCTGCGATCGCCGATCGTCCCGGTTCAATCACCAACTCGATCGGGCGAGATAGCGCACTCAACCTTTCAGTAATCGCCGCACCAAACTCCCGCCAGTCAAACACTGCACCGCCTCGATAGGGATAGCCAAAACCACCGCCAAAATCAAGGGTTCGCCAATCGGGCAACTGTTGGGCGATCGCAATTAGGCGATCGATCGCCTGCGTAAAAGCACTCGTGGCGTTAGTTCCTGTCCCCCGATAAAAATGCAATCCGGTAATCTTCAACCCCTGCTGCTGCGCGATTTCGTTGGCTTTCTCGAATTCGGCGGGACGCACTCCAATCCGACTGTCTCCCGTCAATTCCGGTGAGTTGAGGCGCAGTCCAATTTCGGCACGGATCGATCGCGGTTGACTCCCGAAATATTCGCAAAAATCTTGGAGTTGCGACAGACTATCGAAATTAAATCGATCGATCTTCCACTCGATCAATTGCTGAATATCCGCCCTGTTGAGGTTACTGCCGGTGTAGACAATGCGATCGCTCGTAAAACCCGCTTTCAGCCCCAAAAAAACATCCCCCGGTGTATTCGCGTGTAGCCCCCAACCAGCCTGCTGAATCAATTGCAACAGAGCAATATTGCCGTTGGTGACGCTAGCAAAATGAAACTGAACGTGCGGATAGTTGATCGATCGCGTAATATGCTCAAGGGTTTGATGGAGGCGATCGGCCTGATACACATATAAGGGCGAACCATAAGTTGACAAAAGTCGCTGGGCCATTGCTTCGGAGAACGGCGGCGAATGAGTTTTGGTTTCATTCTGTAGCAAAGATTCAGTCATATAGAAGAAGGAAGAAGGAAGAAGGAAGAAGGAAGAAGGAAGAAGGAAGAAGGAAGAAGGAAGAAGGAAGAAGGAAAAAGGAAGAAGGAAGAAGGAAGAAGGAAGAAGGAAGAAGAAATTAAGGAAGAAGGAATAAGGAAGAAGAAATTAAGGAAGAAGGAATAAGGAAGATTGTAAAATCGAGTGAATAGTAGTCAACAGTCAACAGTCAACAGTCAACAGTCAACCTCCTTCGATATTTCCAAATGCGCTGTCCGATCGCAGGCGGCAACCAAAACACATGATCAAGCGATCGCTTAACCGGAATTTCGCCTAAAACCTCGGTTCGCCATGCCTGCCACATCAGCAGCAACCAGAGATTATTGCCAATATAGCGATCGCGCATTGCAACTCCAAGTTGTCCCGATAACATCGAGTCGGCCAAATAAGGCTGCCAGCAATTTTCCGATCGCAGCACATTCGGATTCAGCCGATCGCCGATCGCAGCCCAAAACTCCCCGTAATACCAAACCTTCAACGGCACACCCATCCCGCGCTTTTCCCGCCAGACAATTTCCGGCGGCAGCCAGCGTTCGGACGCTTTTTTGAGGATGTATTTTTCGCACGCACCTTGCAGTAGAAGCTCGCCAGGGAGTTGAAACGTCCATGCTGTGAGGTCGGGGTCGCAGAAGGGCGATCGCACCCACAAACCGCAAGCAAACCCCAATGCCGTTGCCCTCGGCTGAATATTTTGGGCACCTTTGAGCATCAGCGAAGCGCGCCGTAGCCTTGCTAGCAGGGAAGGACAGGTTTCGGGGTCGATCGCGTCTTGCAGGTAAACGCTCAAATCGTGAGACTGAATGCGATCGAGCATTTCTGGCGAAAAAATCTGTTTTTCATAACCATAAAATCGCTGAAACGTCCGCAAATACTGCTGTTCAAAGGTTTCTTTTCCGGCAGGATGTTCTGCACTGTAAACTCCGTTGGCAATCAAAGGCTTGTTTGTCCATCCGGCAAATAGCTGATCGCCATTCTCGCCATTGAATACAACTCGCACGTCTTGCGCCGCCGCCTGTTTGAGCAAAAACAGTGCAGCCGTCGTGCCATCTCCATAGGGTAAATCGAGGGCTTTGGCGGTTGGCCCGATCGCCCGCAACACTGCATCACCCGTCGCCGCCACTCGGATCAGCGGAATCTGGAAAAAGTCCGCCACCTGTTGGGCGTAGGGCAGTTCGGAATAGGCTTCGACACCAAAATCGAGGGCATAGGCGCGCACCTGCAAGCCTGCTTTCACTAGCAGCGCCGTCACCAGGGAAGAATCGATGCCACCGGAGAGTAAAACGCCTACGGGTTCGTCGATCGGCAAATCGGCTACTTGTCGATCAATCGCCTGTTGCAACAGCCCTTGTAATTGTGCGATCGCCTCGTCTTCACTCCGCAGTAATTGGGGCGCTTCCTGCCAAGCTGATTTGAGCGATCGCACTTTCGGCAGATTGTTAACATCGGCGATTTCCCAAATCATCTCGCTTCCGGCTGCTACGGATGCAATTTGCTCGATCGGCGTTAACGGCGTGGGCACGTAGGAAAAACAAGCATAACTGTGTAGGGCGATCGGGCTAATTTGAGGGGAAGCGATCAGCGGTAGCAGCAATTGCAGGCGCGTCGAAAACCAAATCGTTTCTCCCAACTGCATCCAATAAAGTGGCACTCGCCCAAACGGATCGCGCCCCAGCCTTAGCTGTTGGGCTTCTACCGCCGCCCAAGCATCTCCCGGAAAATCCGTCGCCCGATCGCGCCCGCAAGCATTCAGCGTCACTCGATCGCCCGCGAGGGCTGATGCAGAGGCGATCGCCCACTCTGATAATTTGCCCTGCCGAATGCAGTAATCTGGGACTAAACGGCTGAGCGTTTTTGTGTGATCGCCCTCTCCCCAATAGCCGATAAAATGTGAAGGTTTGTCGATCGCACCCATTAGATGTCTCCAATAATTATTGTGGAACAGGCATCTTGCCTGTTCAAAACAGGCTTTTTTGGATAAGTCTATTTAGATATCTCCAGTAATCATTGTGGAATAGGCATCTTGCCTGTTCAAAACAGGCTTTTTTGGATAAGTCTATTTATTTCACCGTGAAAGGTTCACTGCTGATCACGCGCCCATCCAGAGACATCCGAACTTCCCATTTGCCTGGGGCTGCTGCAGATCCGAGATCGTAAAAGCAGTGCGTATTCCAAATCGGCGTATCGATCGTGCGAGTTTGATACCTGCCCTGATGAACAATGTCACCGCTGGGATTAATCCAATCGCATTGCAGAGACAACTGATTGCCGATCGGAGCATTTTTCAACGTCACCTGATAGTAAACGCGGGGATTAATTTGACGGTTGACTTGAGTGAGGCTGTCACCGCCCTTTTGAGATAGGGCAATCCTGTCTTCTCCTGCGACAATTTGAGCAGTTTGCTGCTTTTGATTTTGCCCGAACAGTACACCTATAGCGATCGCAGAAATGACAACGGCTGTCGAGGCGATCGCGATCCAGCGGTTGCGTCGCTGCTGTTGTTCTAGGGCTTCGCGGCGGCGCATTTGGGCGATCGCATCTTCTAAAAGCTCATCAGGCAGATTCAACTCCCGTAAAATTTCTCTTACCTGATCTGGGGCCAATTCTAACTCGCGCTGCTGCGATAACTTGTCGATTTCAGCGATCACCTGTGCTAATTGAGTTTGAGTGAGTCGAGGTTCCATAGAGTTATTTCCAGTTAAAATTATATATATAAATCACCCCTCTCTTCTCTTCCTCTGCGCCCTCTGCGCTCTCTGTGGTTAAATTATCCATATTATTCAATAAATAGCTCTCAAAGTCAATTCATAAAAATCATAACCTTAACCTCATAAAATTCATATAAAAGCTATGGTAAGGTGCGTCGCTATCTATACTATCCAATTTTTATTGAATATCTGACAGCGACGCACCCTACACATTATCGCTAATTCCTCTATTTAAGAACCTCTATTATAAAATCAAGGCTGCTGCACTGTTCTATTTTCGTTTCAGTTAAAGGCAATTTGCCTGATTCTACTTTTTCCTGTTGGCGATTCAACCAAATTGCGTTTAATCCCGCATTTTTAGCACCACAATAATCAGCCTTAAAGCTGTCGCCGATATGCAACACATCCTCGGCGATGCCGTTGTGCTTTTGCAAAGCTGCGGTGAAAATTTGAGACTGGGGTTTTGCTGCACCTACTTCGGTGGAAATTGTCACTGATGTGAAATATTCAGCTAAATTTAGTGCTTTTAATACTGCATAAATTCTGGAATCGAAATTCGAGACTACTGCTAATTCAATCCCTTGTTGCTGCCACTTATTTAATGCTGGGAATACGTCGGGATAGACGAACCAAGGTTCAGCGGTGGCAAAATGAGCGTAGAGTTCCGCAAAGAACTTTGGAAAGTCTGAGAATTGATTGAAAACGCCTGCTCTTTGAAAAGCGTTCGCGCAAACTGCTTGCCACCATTCAAATTCTAGCTGGGGAATTTTGGCTAATTCTCTTCCGGGAAATGCCATCGGATTTGAGTCGGCAAAACTTTGGAAAAATGCTGCATTTAACTCTTTGTTAGAAACAGTTATTCCCCAACTGCGGGCAAATTTTCCGTAGACTTCGCCGACGCTGCCCCGAACGTCAAATAGTGTACCGGCTGCGTCTAAAAAAATAATTTTGGTCATTTGAGAAGAAAAAGGGAAGAGGAAAGAGGACTTATCGCACATCCGGTTGCATCGGAATGATTTAACCACAGAGGACACAGAGAACACAGAGGAAAAGAAGAGAAGAGAAGAGAAATGAGATTTGAATAATTCCTTCTTTCTTCTTCCTTTTTCCTTCTTCCTTCTAATTAGTTGTTTGCGGATTTACTACACCAGAATGATTGGCAATGTTGCCCGCAGGTTCAAATCTGCCTCCTAAATATTTGGCTAGGAATTCTTCGGCGATCGCATAAAAGTGCAGGCGATTTTCGGGCCGCGCAAATCCGTGTCCTTCGTCTGTATACAGCACGTATTCTACAGGTTTGCCGGCTTGTTTCATGGCATTGACAATTTGCTCGCTTTCTGCTAATTTAACTCGCGGGTCGTTAGCGCCTTGGGCGATGAGTAAAGGTTTCTGAATGCGATCGACAAAAGATAAAGGCGAGATCGATTTCAGAAACTCTGGTTCTGTTTCCAAATTGCCCACGCGGTGATACAGACTTGCTTTTCTCGGTTCCCAGTAAGGGGGAATAGTTTGCAGCAGTGTAATCAAATTGCTTGGCCCGACAATATCGACGGCGCAGGCAAAAACATCGGGACTAAAAGTCAATCCCGCTAAGGCGGCATAACCACCGTAGGAACCGCCCATAATCGCAATTTTATCGGGTTGGGAAATTCCTGTTTCTACCAGCCAATTCACCCCATCTAGCAAGTCGTCGTGCATCTTAGCGGCCCATTCGCGATTACCGGCATTGAGAAAGGCTTTGCCGTAGCCGGTGGAACCGCGAAAATTGATTTGCAAAACGGCGTAACCTCGGTTTGCCAGCCATTGGGCTTGTGGATTGTAACCCCAGGTATCGCGTGCCCAGGGGCCACCGTGAACTAGCAAGACTGTCGGTACGGGTGTGGCGACGCCAACAGGTTTAGTCAGGTAGCCGTGAATGGTTAAACCATCTCTTGCGGTGTAAGAAATGGGTTCCATTGATGATAGCGGTAGCCCTTCGAGTTTGGGTTGGTTGCTGAACAGAAAGGTGAAAGTTTTGGAAGTGCGATCGTACACATAGTAGTAGACTGGGCCGTCGTCTGTCATATAAGCGACTAGCCAAGTGGTATCGGCGAGGTTGCGGCTGGTGATGGAGAATTCGCCGGGGCGGAATTTGCCGATCGCCTCAAAATCCTCTGCTATGCTTTTATCTAAAATTTGCCACTCTTGCTTGTCTTTGTAGAAGGAAACCGCCTGAATCTCTCGCTTGGTGGGGTGTACGACAATGCCGCCGACATCGTATTCTGGGTCAGAGGCGAGATCGGTTTCTTGTTTGGTTTCTAAGTCTAATGCGATCGAACGTTTGGCGTTAGCATCATGATTGCCCATGATGTAAAGAATTTTGCCGTTTTCTGAGAACATGACCGCACCACCTTCCTCATCGGGCCCCCACCTTCGCAGGCTTTCCCAAGACTTGTCGGCAGTTTCCCGAAACACCAATTCTGAGCCGCCATCGGCAGTTGTGGCTGTGGCCGCCCGCACTTGGAATTGGGCGTCAACAGTCCAACCGACGATGTTACCTGGGTTGTCGGTGTCAAATTCAACGGCACCATTTTGCAGGTTGATGCGGTAAACGTCGTGTTTGCTGCGATGGCGGATGTTCATTCCCACTAATATTTCATTGGGGAAGTTGCGGTCAAAGGCGATAGTGTGAGCTTGAACGCCTTGAAATGGTGTCAAGTCGCGAACCAGATTTGACTGGATATTGACTGAGAATAAATGCCAGTTTTCGTCACCCTCAGCATCTTGGAGATAAATTAGCTCTTCGCCGCTGTAAGTCCAGTAAAAGATGCGGATGCCTCGTTTTTTATCGGCTGTCAGTTGGCGATCGTCTGCTTGACCGACGGTACGCAATTGCACTTGCAAAACGTTGTGTTCATCTGGTGCAATGTAGGCGAGATATTTGCCGTCGGGTGAAAGTTTGGGGCTAGTTTTTTCGGGGTTTCCAAACAGAATTTCCCGCTCGATTAGCGGAGGAACTTCTGTTTTTGACTGTTGAAATGTGGAAGTTTGCATTTTTTTTTGCCTAAGATTCTCTAGCTGTCGCACTCGCCCGCCAGTCCGCCAGGGAATAAATTCCCTGTCTAATAGCTAAAGTCCTCTAAAAGAGGACTGCATAATTCATTAGACATCTCCCAAAAATAGGTTTTTGTCCAAATACGGCAAGGCTTCCATAATTTTTTTAGGAGATGTCTATTAGTCCTCTTTTAGAGGACTTCCGCTTTGAGGCAGGGGTTTCAACCCCTGCCGGACTGACGGACTGACGGAAACAGCCTTAAATTGACAGGCCTTGGACTCTTGGAGTGCCCCTACGGGTATCGATCGATCGGGGGTGTACTTCATAAACGTAGAATCTGCTGTATCTATTTGAAGAAGCATCGATTAACTTTTAAGCAAATCCTGAATCGGCTTGCTAATCCAATTGAAACCAACTTTTAGCTGATGGTCAAATGTTGGCATCCGATAGAGATAAGCTAAGCGGCGAGCAATGTGGGCTAGTTGTCCGTCGAGTTTAATTCCTAAACCTGCCAGGGTGGCGTTATCAATTCCTAATGTCATCATTTCTCCTAGCGGCTGATAGCGGAAAGGAAGTAATGGGCGACCGGTGAGGGAAGCCCAAATGTTCCATGCGGTGTAGTCAGCTTGCTGGAAGGCTGTTTGGGCTGTTCCGGGGACTTTTTGATTAGTTGCATCGTGACATTCTGCTAAGTCTCCCAAGGCAAATATATCTGGATGGTCGATAATTTGCATTTGCGAATTGACTATTAATTGACCGCGGCGGTTTTGTTTGAGGGGTAGTGATCGCACTGCTTGACTAACTTGAGTTCCTACTGTCCACAGCACTATGTCTACGGGCAGAACATCTAATTGTCCTTTGTAAAGTAAGGATATTGTGTCCGCTTCGATCGCCTCTACTTCTGTTTCTAAGTCGATCCACACTTTCCGTTTTTCTAAAGCTTGGCTGGCGGCTTCGCGGTTAAACTCCGGTGATGTCCGCAGAATCATGTCGCTTTGCTCAACTAACCGCACGCGACCTTTTTCTCCGAGTCGATCGGCTAATTTACAAGCTAATTCTACTCCCGAATAACCGGCCCCGACGATCGCCACCCGAATTTTGTCGGTGTTGCTGGCTTCTAAAAACCGCAGTCTTTCTTCTAAGCGGTAGGCGTCGTCGAGAGTGCGAAACGAGTAAGCATATTCAACCGCACCCTTGACCATATCTAGAGGGGTTTTGCCGCCTAAAGCTAAAACCAGGCGATCGCACGGAATTTCTGGCCCGTCGTGCAACTGCACTCGCTTTTCCTCCACATCGATGCCGGAGACAGTGCCTTGACAAAAGCGCACGCCTGTGTTTTCCAAGAGTTCGGCAAACGGTGGGGCAATTTCCCAGGTTTGGAGTTCGCCGGTCAGGAGTTCGTACAGCAGCGGAACGAACAAAAATCGATCGCGACGGTCAACTAGGACAATTTCGGGTTTTTCGGTTTTGGAGAAGGGTAACTGACTCAAGCGCAGGGCTGTGTAGAGTCCGCCGAAGCCTCCGCCGAGAATGCAAATCCGGGGTTGTTGTTGAGTCATGGTGTTTTGTTTGAGGGGCTCACGGTAGCAAGGAAACTTATCTTATTCTAACGAGAGTGAGGGAGTGGGGAAGGGGGAGAGTGAGGGAGTGGGAGAGTGGGAGAGTGGGAAAGTGGGAAAATCTTCCCTCTTTCCCTCGAACCTCAACATCCATTCGTTAAATCCGTTAAACTGAGATCCTGCACCATTGTCAGCAACAGGCAAGATGCCTGTTCCACAAAGAATAAATTTTCTTGTGGAACAGGCATCTTGCCTGTTCAGAAAAGGCTTATTGAGAATGGTGCAAGATGTGAATTTAACTCATTATGTTGCACCATTCTCAATAAGGCAGGACTTACGCACGCATATTGCCTGTTCTTGAGAATAGTTCTCTTCACAAGAAAATGCACTTGTTGTGGAACAGACCGGAAAGCCGGTTCTTGATAATGGTGCTCTGGGCGTGAGTTAAATCCATTAAATCCGTTAGACAATGCGTTTCCGAACTGTTTTCTACATCTCTAGGCTTGATTAGCTTTACCTATTACCCGCCCTCAAATTTTCTGAATGTTCGCAGAACTAATTTTGTACTATATTAGTTTATAACGAATTATTTCGCACATTAAATTCACTTTTTATAGGGTCATCTACTCTACCACTTGCCCCCGCACTCACAAGTGAAAAAAACCATGCAAATTTCTTCCAATTCTTCTAAAGTTAAGAACGGCGATCACAATAACGAAGACGGCTCATCTTTGTTAAAAAGCGAAGAACGATATAAAAATTTAGTAGCTAATATTCCCGGTGCTGTCTACCGCTGTACCTGCGAGTATATGGACGCCGGGGAATTAACACGGACAATGGCGTTTTTGAGCGAGGCTGTTCAAGAAATATCAGGCTATCCCTCTTCTGATTTTATCAACGATCGTGTCCGTTCTTTTGCCAGCATTATCCATCCTCAAGACCGCAAAAATGTGGATGCTGTTGTCAAAAAAAGTGTAGAAACCCGAACTCCGTACATCCTTGAATACCGGATTGTCCGGGCTGACGGCGGCATTAGCTGGGTTTACGAAAAAGGCAAAGCTGTTTGCGGCGAGGCGGACGAGGTGAGAGGAAGACAAGAGGGGCAAGGGCAAATTGAGGGCTTTTTGTCGGCTGTGGTTTCGCCCGTTTCGCCGATTTCGCCGATCGCAAATTCTCAGTGTCGGGTTGTTTATCTCGACGGAGTGATTTTGGATATTACTGAACGAAAGCGAGCTGAGGAAAACCTGCGAAACACTCAAGATTTTCTGAATGCGGTACTGCAAAATCTGCCGATTAGCGTCTTTATTAAAGATGCTGTAGAGCAAAAATTTATTTATTGGAATACTGCTAGCGAAGAATTGTTTGGCTATTCCAGGGATGAAGTGCTCTTAAACAATGCTGCTGACTTGTTGGAGTCAGATCATGCCAATTACTTGCAAGCACAAGATTTAGAAGTGCTGGCAACAAGAAAAGGCGTCGATTTGCCCGAACAAACTATCGAACTTCTGCACCGAGGAACGCGGATTTTGCACACGAAAAAAGTTCCTTTGTTTGACGAGTCGGGCGCGCCTAAGTACATTCTGGGTATTGCTGAAGATATTACGGAAAGCAAAAAAACTGAAACCGAATTGTCACGGTTAGCTATTGTGGCTCAAAAAACGCAAAATGGTGTGATTATTACTGATGCTCAAGGCTGCATTGAATGGGTGAATGAAGGATTTACTCGGATTAGTGGTTATGTGCTGGCAGAAATGCAGGGAAAAAAACCGGGTGATGTACTGCAAGGCCCTGAAACAGACCCGCTAACTATTGCTCAACTGCGATCGGCATTGTCTGCGGGGGTGCCGTTTAATCAGGAAATCTACAATTACAAAAAGGATGGAAAGGGTTATTGGGTGGCGCTTTCGATCGCCCCAATTTATCAAGAAAATGGGGAACTCGAAGGTTTTATTGCGGTGCAAACTGATATTACGGATCGCAAGCGAGCAGAAGAAACACTCAGGGAGAGGGAGAATTATTACCGCTGCATTGTCGAGACGGCTTCGGAGGGCGTTTGGATGTTTGACAGCGAAAGTATCACGACTTTTGCTAACTCTCGGATGGCCGAAATGCTGGGGTATACTGTGGAGGAAATGCTGGGGCGATCGCTATTTGAGTTTATCGACTGCGAGTCTAGGAAAATAGCAGAAAGTTACGTCCAGCGCAGGCGGCAAGGTATTCGCGAACGCCACGATTTTAAGTTTACTCGGAAAGACGGATCTCACTTGTGGGCCATCGTGTCGGCGACGCCGATGTTCGACGGTGAGGGCGAATTTTCAGGTGTTTTGCGGATGATTACCGATATTAGCGATCGCAAACAAGCAGAAGCAGAATTGCGCCAAACTCTCAAAGAGTTGGAATTTGAAAAATTTGCTTTGGATCAATCGGCAATTGTCTCGAATACCGACGAATTCGGAGCCATTACCTATGTCAACGATCAATTTTGCGAACAATTTAAATATTCCCGAGAAGAACTGATCGGCAAAACCCACAGACTTGTCAATTCTGGCTATCACCCAGCCGATTTTTTCAAGCAGCTTTGGTCAACCATCCGCCAGGGAAAGGTTTGGCGAGGAGAAATGAAAAATCAAGCTAAAGACGGCACATTCTTCTGGTTGGATACTACGATTGTACCTTTCTTAAATAGCAGCGGCGAACCCCATCAATATGTAGCAATTCGCAAAGATATTACCGATCGCAAACACGCAGAAGAAGCGGTGCGGCTTTCCGAAAGTCAATTGAGGACTAAAAATCAAGAATTGGCAAAAGCTCTGCGGGACGTGCATAAAACTCAAAGCATGATGGTTCAAAATGAAAAAATGGTAAGTTTGGGGCAATTAGTCGCTGGGGTTGCTCACGAAATCAACAATCCAGTTAGCTTTATTTACGGCAACGTCATGCACGCTGACGATTACTTTAAAGACTTGCTAAAAATGCTGCAACTCTACCAGCAGGAATACCCGCAGCCCACACCGGCAATTCAACAAGAGATAGATGATGTAGATTTAAATTTCCTGCTGAGAGATTTGCCGAAGCTGCTAAATTCGATGAAAATGGGAGCAGAGCGAATTCGCCAAATTGTGCTTTCACTGAAGAATTTTTCGCGATTGGATGAAGCAGAACAAAAGCAGGTGGATATTCACGAAGGGATTGAAAGCACTTTGTTGATTTTGCAGCACAGGTTGAAAGAAACGGCAGGGCGTCCTAAAATTACGCTGCTCAAAGAGTTCGGGAATTTGCCCCACGTACAGTGTTATGCAGGACAGTTGAATCAGGTATTCATGAATATTATTGGCAATGCAATTGATGCTTTGGAAGAGGCAATGGAGACTGGAGAGTGGGCAGAGGGACTACTGGCGCCTATTCCTTATTGTCCTTCGCCGACGCTGCGGATTTGTACGGATGTAAAATATGAACAGGATGCTTTGATGCAGGCAGATTCTGCTGTTTCGGATGATTCAATGCGGCATCCTTCTCATATTGTGATTCGGATTGCTGACAACGGGCCGGGGATTCCGATAGATGTTCACAAAAGGCTCTTCGATCCGTTTTTTACTACGAAAGAACCCGGTAAAGGTACTGGTTTGGGGCTGTCTATCAGTTATCAAATTGTGGTGGAAAAACACGGCGGGCTGCTTAAGTGCAATTCTGCACCGGGTCAAGGCACGGAATTTGCGATCGAGATTCCTGTGGGGAATAGTCAGTAGTCAGTAGTCAACAGTCAACAGTCAACAGTCAACAGTCAACAGCTAACAGTCAACAGCCAACAGTCAACTAATGAAATATAACGTAATTTACGACGGCAATTGCAATCTCTGCGTTACCTTGGTGCAGTTACTAGAAAATTTAGACAAAGGCCAGAATTTTGAGTATATTTCCATGCAAGATTTAGAGCAATTAAATCGCTTTGGGATTACGTCTGGTGACTGCGAAATGGGGATGATTTTGATAGATGGCAACACCCCGGAACGGCGCTGGCAGGGCAGCGATGCGGCGGAGGAAATCGGGCGGATACTTCCTGCTGGCGAGGTGTTTGTGGCTGCTTATCGGGCAATGCCGGGGATGAAGTGGATGGGCGATCGCGTGTACGAACAAGTCCGCGATAACCGCTATACTTTGTTTGGCAAGCGATCGACTACTTACAAATCTGTTTATCCAGTTGGCTGTAAGTCGATCGACAATTGCGACAATCAGAACTAACATGAACTCCACCTTCGTTTCCGTAGGGGCAATCCCCCCGTGGTTGCCCGATTTCAATCGCCGATTGACCTTCAATTTAAAATCTAAAATCTAAAATCTAAAATCGATTGATTGATTAAACAAATCGAATATCTGCTGGCAAAAGTCTTTGAGTTTTTGCGCCGATTCCAGCGCAGGTTCGGTTAGGCCGAGAAAATTCCAATTTTCCACAGTAGAAAAGTGCCACTGCTGACCACTATGATCGTAACCGGCGGCCTCAACTCCGATCGCCCGCCGATATCCTTCCACCGGATCTTGGTAAAATCGGATTTGAATCAAAATGCTGCGGCTTTGCAGCAAGCGGCTTCTACCGGGAAAATGGAAGCCAATGTCGATCGAATCTGGATCTACAAGTTCTCTGGTATCCTCGTCATTCATCCAAGGTTTCAAATCGACTTTTGCATCCGGGAATTCGGACTTGAATAAATTAACAACCGCAGCAATTTTGCTGGCAACTTCTATATTTTTGGCTTGTTCGGCAGCGTTCACTCGAAAAACTCCTATCAAATATAGTTATTACATTTAGCTAATAATGTAACTGCATACTGCCGAATGTAGACTGCCAACAGCGGACTTTTTCAGAAATAATTAGGCATTGACAAATTTTCATATATGTGTTGTGCTGTTTTTATCCGAGTCTCGCTCCCCCTAAATCCCCCTTAAAAAGTGGAGTAGGGGTTGACTTTGAGCAGAATCTTGTCCCTCCCTTATTAAGTAGGGTTAGAGAAGCTCTCCGGGTTTTAATACACGCCATAGTTCCATAATTTTAATTCAAGGGAAGGGCGATCGCAAATTCCGAACCTTCTCCCAGCACCGATTCGCAAGTTAGTTTACCGCCGTGGGTTTCTTCGACAATTTGCCTGCTGATGGACAACCCCAAACCCGTACCTTTTCCTACTCCTTTGGTAGTAAATAAATGGTTAAATATTTTCGACTTGATCTCCGATGACATCCCTTGACCGTTATCTTTGATTTTAATCACCACGCTGTTGCTATCCTCGGAGACTTGAGTGATAATGGCGATCGTATTCGGTAAAGCTTCAATTTCAGCGTAAGTACGACCCTGATTGGATTCGTCAAAACACTCGATCGCATTTGCCAGCAAATTCATAAATACCTGATTCAGTTGCCCAAAATAACATTTAACGGGCGGGATATCTCCGTATTCTTTGATAATTTTAATCGCGGGGCGAGTATCTTTAGCTTTCAGACGATACTGTAAAATCATCAAAGTGCTGTCGATGCCCTCATGAATATTTGCTGACACTTTATTCGCACTGTCAGCGCGGGAAAAAGTCCGCAAAGACTTGCTAATATTGCGGATGCGCTCTGTACCTGATTTCATAGATAAAAGCATTTTCGGCAAATCTTCGATCAAATATTCTAAATCAATCTCCGATGCTTTATCCTGTAATTCATCTCCAGGATTAGGAAATTTTTCTTGGTAAAGTTGTAAGCAATCAATCAAATCTAAGCTCGCTTCAGCAGCAGCATCAAGATTGCCCGCAATAAAACCAAGCGGATTGTTAATTTCGTGAGCAACCCCTGCAATCAAATTGCCGAGAGCAGACATTTTTTCGCTTTGAATGAGTTGCAGTTGCGCCTGTTGCAGTTCATTGAAAGATTTTTCTAACTGTTGAGATTTTTCTTTCTCGCGCGCGTACAAACCAGCATTTTCTACAGCAATAGCAACTTGAGAAATTAACACTTTGAATACTTCTACTCTCTCTGCTGTAAAAGCTCCTACTGTCAAAGCATTTTCTAAATAAATTATTCCCCGCCGCTGAGATTGATAAATAATCGGCAAACAGAGAATTGATTTTGGTTGATATTTCTGAATGTAGGTATCTACCTTAAAAGGTTCCGCGACAGTCGCATTGTCTAAAACCAGATGCTTTTGACTGCGGTGTACGTAATTAATCACAGACAGGGGTACATCTTGACGATTTTCTACGGGAATAGAGGGTAAAAGTGTCACTGTATCCTCCCCATGAGTGCCAGTAGCTTCTATGCAGAGAATATCGTTTTTCAGCAGCAGCAGCACTACTTTTTGAGCCGCCGCATTTTCTAAAATAATTTTGATTAATTTGGTCAACAATTTTTCTAGAACAATTTCACCGTTAATGGCTTCCGCCGACTTAATAAAAGTAGCTAAGTCTAATAAATCGCCTAAACTACTACTGGTAGTATTTCCCGTGGCAGTGCGGGTGACATCGAGGGTTGGGGTTGGAATTGTGCGCGTCTGTGCTGCTAAAAAAGGATGTGTTGATTCTAAGTGTTTAACTTTAGCGATGGCTCCCCAATGGATATATCCATAATAGGCTTTAGTCAGATATGCTTGAGAAACTATCTCTTTACCCAAAGCTTGATAAAATTCTCCTGCTAATTCATAGGCTAATGCTTCCTCTTGAATGTAACCGTTTTTTGCAGATCCCTCAATTGCGCGATCGTACAATTCCATTGCTTCGGTATTTTGCCCCAAAACTCGCGCTATTTCCGCTGCTACTAAGTCGTATTTGTGTTGATAGTTCATCGGAGCATGAACTGCCCATTTTTTCATCCTCTTTTGGTTTTGCAGCACTTTTTCCAAATATTGCTTTTGTTCCCCTTTGCCAGCTTGGGGATACAAAGCTATGATACTGAGAGAGGAGTAAAAATTATTCAGAGCAACCACATCAAATCCGGCTACAGACTCCTCATGTTTCTCAAATAATCTTGAATTTTCTAATGCTTGCGCGTAGTTTCTGAAGAGAAAATTAAGCTGAGTTTTGGCATTATAAACCAACCCAACTAAAAAAAAGTTTTTACATTCTATTAAAATGGGGAGCGTTTTAAGTTCATTAAATCTCTCACCGACTAAATGACAGGGTTCGACAGCTTGACCGCGCAAATTGAGGCCTGTCTGGCTAGCTATACTTATATACTGTACAGCCATTTCAAGTTGAGATTGCTGCATTAGTTTCATATATTTCCCAGTCTCCTGATCCACCAAATCAAGAGGCTCTCCTATCGACAGTTTGTTTAAGCAATATGCACCTATAGCATAACCAGCAAATTCCAAATCTCCAGTTTCCATCCCATTTTTAAACCCTTCTTTGAGATCACCTAATCCTGACTTAAGAGCGGCTTTCCAGTGGTGAATAAAAGAACCAAATGTTGCATAAACTCTACTTTTGATTGAACGGGAGGGAAATTTGTCTAACAGCCTAATTGCGAGTTGACCGAATTGGTATGCCAAACTAATGTCCCCTAACTTGCACATAACTACGCCATAATAAACGTAGGCAATACTTGCATAAGGGGAATTACCGTATTTAATACACAGCTTGACCATCCTAAATGCCAGCAGCGGTATCAGTGGGGGTTTTGCCTGAATAGCACTGCTGAGAATCCCTGATAAAATCCGCATGGCTGCTTGTTTTTCGGGATCAATCATTTCTGGGAAGTTAGCTAAATCCTCAATTCGTTTCAATCCCAAGCTCAGTTTGGTATTACTCAGTCCCGCCATAATATGTAGCGCGTGGGGATTTTGAGGAAAAGAAATGCCTAACAGTTTCAGCACTTCCAGTCCTGTATTGAGGGCTTCTACTACTCTATTTTGAGCGTTATAAGACTGGATTTGAAGTTCATAAACATTCACTTTTTCGATTAAAGTTTTAGCTTTTTGCAGTACAATATCAACCAGATTTCTTGAATCTTCATAGTTGATGTTTAAGTATTCAGCTTCTGCTGTTGACTCGTAGATTTCTAACGTTAAGTCATAGTGACATTGCCAAGAATCGGCCGGCAATAATTCCATAGCAACCCGCAAATACCTAACAGCAGCTTCATAGGCAGCAGCCGCTTTTGCCTTGCGCCCAGCAGTTAAATTTAATTGTGCCAACTGAGTTTTTTCTGACTGTTGGCTAATCGTGTCAATTCCAACATTCAATTGATTGACAATATCAAAGATGTTTTCTTCTAGCTTGTTTGGTGGAGTATTGTTTAACAGTAATTGACCGATTTTTAAATGAGTTAATTGCTTTTGGTCTTCGGGGATTAGCGAATATGCCGCTTGCTGAACGCGATCGTGCAAAAATTTATAACTAACCCGCGAAGTGTCTAACTTGAGGTTGATTGATTCGGCTCGATCGAAAACTAAAGGAATGCGATAGGCATCGCTCAAGGGCAGAATTAACCCGGATTGCAAAGCTGAATAAAGTTCAGTTGCTGTAGTATTAGCTGACTTTTCGCTAACAAGTGACAGCACATCTAGAGCAAATTTATCTCCCACGCAAGCTGCTAGCTTCAACACTTCTTGCGTGGGTGCGGGCAGCTTTTCAATGCGAGAAGCTACCAGTTCCACCACACTTTTATCGGTGATTCCAATGGCTTGGATTTCATCGATACTCCAATACCAGCCACTTTGACTTTCCTCATTTGTAATGTGATCAAATTCAAATTTTAAAAGAGAGTCTTGATAAAGTGCTTGGAGTAATTGAGTCAAGAAAAAAGGATTGCCACCCGTTTTATTCCAGATTAACTCGGCTAGATTTGTTACTTTTTCTGTAGAAATGTTAAGGGTTTCAGTCACTAATTCCGTCACATTTGCTAAATCCAGCGGTTGCAACACGATATTGTTGACTATTGTACCAGTCTTTTCAATTTCTTCTACAGTCTGAATTAAGGGGTGAGTCGGACTAACTTCATTGTCTCGATAGGCACCGATTAGCAACAAATATTCTTGGTCAGGGTCAGTTATCAGTATTTGCATCAACTTTAATGTTGCTGAATCTGCCCACTGCAAATCGTCTAAAAAGATAACTAGGGGGTGTTCTTTTTGGGCGAAAACGCGAATAAATTCTTTGAATACCCGATTGAATCGATTTTGGGATTCTACGGGGGCTAGTTCGGGGACTTCTGGCTGTTTGCCGATGATTAATTCAACTTTTGGAATTACGTCGGCAATTACTTGGCCGTCTGTTCCCACTGCTGTTAAAATTTTAGTGCGCCATATTTCTAATGAAAGTGCACTTTCTGTTAGCAATTGCCGCAGCAAGGAGTTAAATGCTTGGATTAATGAGGCATAAGGAATGTTGCGTTTTAATTGGTCAAATTTGCCGCTGATGAAGTAACCTTTTGACCTGGTAATTGGTTTGCTAACTTCGTTGACTACGGCTGATTTTCCGATGCCTGAGTAGCCTGATACTAGCATTAATTCGCTGCTTCCTGATGGGAGCGACTTTTGTTCTAAGGTTGCTGATTTTTCTAACAAATTGTTAGCTAAACCCCCTCTTACACGTTCAAATGCTGCTAATAGTTCGTTGACTTGTTGTTCTCTACCGTACAATTTTTGGGGGATTAACAATTGGCTGAGAATATCTAAGCGTCCGGGGATGAAGTCGGCAATTTGTCCGGTGGTTTCTAAATGATGCAAAGAAATTTCTAAGTCGGCTAACAATCCTGCCGCACTTTGATATCTATCTTCGGCATTTTTTGCCATCAATTTCATCACTATCTCTGAGATGGCTACAGGTATTTCTGAATTGATTTGATGGGGATATATTGGTTGAACTGCGATGTGGCTATAAACTATTTCTAAGGGGTCGTTGCTGCGGAAAGGCAATTTTCCGGTCAGCATTTCATATAATGTGATACCAAAGGAATAAAAGTCTGTGCGGTAGTCGAGGGTGCGGTTCATTCTCCCGGTTTGTTCGGGTGACATATAGGCTAATGTGCCTTCGACTGAGTTGGGATTGTTAAATTGTGGGTTTTCTTTGTTGAGTTTTGTAGCAATGCCGAAGTCTGTGAGTTTTACTTGTTTTGTCTGCGAGTTAATTATGATGTTGCTGGGTTTAATGTCTTTGTGAATAATGTGCTGGAAATGCAGGTATTGTAAGGCTTTGACTATTTGGATGGCGATGTTTAAATTTGCTTGCAAGCTCAAGGTTTCTCTTTCCAGCAGTTTGGCGAGGGATTCGCCGCCAAAGTCTTCTAAAACGATTCCTAATCGGTGGTCAAATGTTTCGAGACTGATTGCTTTGACGATTTGTTGGCTGTCTAAGTTTTGGCGAATTTGATATTCGTGTTTGAGCCTGGTAATGGCTTCGAGGGTGGGATATTCAGCTTTGAGGACTTTCAGAATTACTGGGGGCGCGTCTGTCGGTGTTTGTCCGCGATAGATTATTGTTTCCACGCCTTCGTGCAGAGTAGAAGTTATTTGGTATTCTGATAAGGTTAACATCACTTAAGTTAAAAATTACAAGAGCTAATTAGGATTAGATTAACACTACTTAATCTAGATTTTGTGTGATTCCGATCGTGTATTGGGCGATTCCAAATCACACGGAATATACACTAAGTGAAAATGTGGGCTGGGTCGTTGGTGTCAACCAACATCTTAAATGTAATATTGGTCTTGTGTGTGAGTCCCGAATGCTTTCGCTGCACCGTTTTTCAGGGGCATCGGAGCGATCGCACTCTCCGTCAAACAGCAGGAGATGGGAGCGATCGCACTCGGCCTCAAACAGGCAATTGAACGGGTTATCAATCGCTGACTACTGTAACTTCACAGATAGTAGAAATAGATTCCGGGTCAGGCAAAATACGCACGCGGGCGAATTTTAAACCGCTAACTCCTTGTTGTGATTCTACCATGCCAGTCTGAACTTTTGGCTCTACCCAACCTTCGCGAGACAAGTAGCGCAAGTATTGCTGATACTCTTCCCACTCCTCCTCGGTGGAATAAACGACAGTTAACATCCCCGACTGGGTAATCCGCTCTTGTGCGTCTTTGTCAACGGCTTTTTCGATCCGCTTTTTGACAAGTTCGTAGCGGATGTCGCGAGTGCCTTTGACATCAAACATTTTTTCGGTGTTTTCGTTGTGAAAAATGTCGATTGTGGTATTCTGCACTAAGACTAAATGTGCGAGTTCCATGTTGATTTGAGACTCGGCTTGCAGGCGAAAAACTGTGCGGCCACAATCGCAAATAGCTCGCAGTTGTTCGTACCGCAAACTGTGCAGGTGAAACTGGCTAAATTTGGGATCGATCGATTTTCCTACATAAATCATGTGATCCATGCCGTCGGTGCATTCGATGTCGCAGTAGTGGGGCAAAATTTGCTGCATTTTTTCTTGCCAGCGGGCCCAGGTTTCTTGGAGTTTGGTGCTGATTAAGTTCAGCATTTGGTCGTACCGGGTGCGATCGCTGTAAACGCAGTTATGTTCATTTTCACAGGCTGCTTGGTAAGCTTCAACGGCTGCTTGAACCTTGGGCCCGCACTGCACAAAATAGTCAAAATATACTTCTAAATGCTCGTTTAAATACTCGGCGGCTCGCACCTCCATATCGACTGTTACTTTTTGTTTTAAATGCTGGATGTAGTCGAGCAAGTCGAGCCGCAATTGCTCGCCGAGGTGGGTAGTTTGTGTTTGGCAAACAGCATCAGCTATGACTAAACCTAAGCGAAATTGTTCGAGCAAATCAGTTTGAATGGCTCGATTTCTTTCGTCGCTAGAACCGCGAATGTCCGAAATTCCGTACAGCGGATGAACGTCAGCAAATACGATTGTTTCTGGAGGCAGTCCCCAACTTCGCCTTTCTGCTTCTTGGGCGAACCGCCACTCGACTGCGGGGTGGATGTTGTGAATGTGGGTAAACCGCTCCTGTATGGCTTGCCGCAGGGCTGCAATGAAGGCGGGAATGAGTTCTTGGGCGTGTTGAGCGTCAATGCCGTTGAAGTGGTTTGGCCGATCGCACAACAGCCCCACGACACCCAAAATCCGCTGCCCGCACCCCTCGCGGGTGACGGATTTGACTACCAGGGGCACCAGCAGCATCGATCGAGTTCCCATTCTCCGCAAAGTTCGATCGCACTCGGTTTCGCACTCCCTACGCAAGTCGGGCACGTTCCAAACTTGATTTGCTGCTGTGGCCTTCAAAAAGTGAGAAGCTTCTAGGGAGTGCATTGAATAAAGAATCGGCTGCAAATGTTGACCGTCTTTTGCAACTAATAGCTGTACCTGTTCGCCGTCGGGCCGCAGCAGCAAAGTGCCGTCAGCATTGAAGAGCGATCGCAAACACCGATCGATTTTCTCAAATTTGTCTGGCCGCAGCATCGAATCTTGATCGATCAATAACTGAGTCAGCCGCCGAATTTGCTCCTGCACAGTGACATCAAAACCTTCTAGCAGCAGCAAGCCTTCTACGCGATAATTATCCAACTGCAATCGATCGGCTAAATTTTCCAGTTGATTCGGCTGCATCAGCCAAGCTTCCCGTTCCGCAACAGGCATTAATTTTAAAGAAACATCCGCAAATTCATCTATTTTTGAGTCAATTCGAGTAATTTTTAACTGTTCCGAACCCAGCCAAAATTCTATAAATCTTGGTTCTCGGTGTTTGGGGTTTTTTACACTCGCCGTGGCAGGTTCTTCTAGCACCCGCAAACCGTCGATTTCAATTTGATAATATTGCTTAAATACCCAGTGCAAAAGGTGGCGACGGTACAATTGTTCTGCTGTTTTGCCGTCCCCATCCTTGAACAGTTGCAGCAAAGAGATGTCGGTTTCTGCAAACAAACCGTTGGTAGATTGAGTTGCCAAGGACGTTTCCTCCCAACCGGCCAAGCGGCAAAATGCTGCGTTAGCGTACCGCAGGGCAAAAGTTCCCGGTTGCATTACTGCGATTAAAACGCGGCGATCGCCGAGAAATTGAAACAATCGCTGTAAATCTTGTTTCCACGTTTTCCAGGGTTCAATTTCAGAAGATTGACTGGGTACTTGGCCCGCCAAAGCTTCCAGTAGCTGTTCTATACTTGGTTCGCTGGGCAGATTGTTACTGTCTGGCTTTGTTGGGACGATATCTGTCGCTGGCAGTGATTTTACGGAGTTGTTGTTTTGATGGGAAGACGATTTAGGAGTAGACATGAGTAAAACACCTGAAAGCAGTGGATTTTGCCAAAAAATGTCAGCGATCGGCGATTATGGCTTTGTAAAGAGCTTAGATCCTGTTTGTAAAGTTTGTGCGTGGGTATCGGAAACTGGGTTTTTTCTCGGACGATGGGCCCAGGGACTTTTACTTTTATTCACAAACAACCTCTCAGTCTCGACGTTATAGGTGATATTAACGTGTTACCGCCTGGGGGGTAACACCCATTATAAGCGGTAGACTGTAGCGGATAGTGTCAGCAACTAATGCTATTTGACTAAAAGGCGAGATGTATAGCAGGTTTGGATTGAATGAGGCACAGCCCTGGTAATTGGTAATTACCAATTGGTAATTACCAATTGGCAAACAGGTTGCTGGTCACTAATTTAGCAAATAAACTTGCGATACAAATTACCATATAACTTTCTATTTGGCAAGGCAAGAATTAACATATATAATACAGATAACATGATTTTTGAAAGGACATAGTTATGGCTTTAACGGTTAACAATCTCATCGGCGATGTGACGGGATTTCCTATATTTGCTGGCGGCGGGCCACGTCTTTTGGCATTCGCTACACCCGATGAGATTAACGTAGGGAATGGAAATTTGTCGTCTTTTCCCTGGGGAGTTTGGGGACTCGATGGCAACGATACTATAGGAGGTTCATCGGATTCCAACGAACGTCTGTTAGGAAATAACGGCAATGATATTATCGGTGGTGGTGGCGGAAATGACATAATTTACGGCGGGAAAGAGGACGATCGCCTGGATGGAAATGATGGCAACGACGTAGTTAGGGGCGACGCCGGAAATGACCTTATCTTCGGAGGGTTCGGAAACGATATCCTGCGGGGAGGGCAAGGAGACGACGATTTAGAGGGCAATGAGGGCAACGATTTCTTAGCGGGCGATCGGGGAGTTGACGTGCTCACGGGAGGCCTCGGTGCTGACATATTCGTGCTCAGAAGCAACGATGAAGCATTTGGTATAAATGGAGCCGATGTCATTACCGATTTTAACTTCGACGAGGGCGATCGCATCGGTTTGACGGACGGTTTAACAGAACTAGACCTTTTCTTTGAAGACGACAATTTGATTGCTTACGATAACGACGGAATTATCAACGACATGGTGATTGAAAACATAATTACCGGACAGATTGTGGGGGTAGTTTTAAATACCAACAGCTTTGAACTTACGGGTGCATTTGAACAGGCAAGTCCTTTTGCTTTGGCAGTTAACGGTTCTCAATTCCAGTTTTTGGCTTAGTTATTTGTAGAGAATTAGACGGGCAATAGAGCGAGTTCCGGGTAGGGGACACGGCAATTTTGCGTAGGGACACGGCACTGCCGTGTCCCTACAGATAGCGGGCAATGAATCTATACGCAACCGTACTTTGCAAAAGTGATATTAAAACAGTTCTCCCTTTAAATATTTTTTAGGCTAATCTAAAAGTAGAAATTAAAATTCGGGTAAAGTATATATGACCATTGCCACTCACCCCCAATTAACTGCACTCCCGGAACAGCGGTTGATTTTGCCACTATCAATGACTTGGGAGAAGTTCAAAGCTTTGGATTCCTTGCTAGAGTACACTCGCAGTGTTCGCTTGTCTTACCTCGACGGATATGTGGAAATTATGACACTTTCGCCGGAACATGAAACCATTAAATGCCTGCTGGCAGGAATGTTAATTACCTTTTTCCTGGAAAAAGATATTAGTTTTACACCGACAGGGAGTGCTACACTCCAAGGGGAAACAAAAGGCAGCAGCAAGGAACCAGATTTATCTTACTACTTTGGCGAAGACCGGCGGCAGCGAGAAACACCCGATTTGGCTATCGAAGTTGTTTTTACTAGCGGAACTATTAATAAACTGGAATACTACCGCAGATTTAACGTAGCGGAAGTTTGGTTTTGGGAAGACGCAGTATTTTCGATTTACCAACTGAACTCGGAGGGTTACGATCGCGTTTATCGGAGTATGCTGTTGCCGGATTTGGATCTAGAATTGCTGGGGAAATGCCTGCAAATATCCGAAGAAAAAGAAGCTTTGAAAGTGTTTCGGGATGCAGTTCGAGCTGGTTAACTTAGAAGATATACAAATAAAATATGACCTAGTAATGCCGACAAGGGCGGAAATATACGAAATGTACGAAATGTCATAAAAATCGAAATTATCGGAAAACATCCAGCGTTTCTGGTTTGCAGAAATTTTATTTTAATCTATACTATTCGCAGTATAAAAAATCTTACTCTTCAGCAATCACCTATGAATAGGGGTTATTCGCGCTTTGATTCCCTCACCAGCATCCTAGCAGGAACGGTAACGGTAGCAGGAATAGTCATTTTTGCGCCTGCACCGATTTTCGCGATTTCCTCACCAGAAATTGCAAAATTAGCTGAATCAGTCACCGTTCAAATCAATGGTAAATCTTCCAACATGGTGAGTAGCGGAACTGGATTTATTATTGCTAAAAAAGGCACGACTTACACTGTACTGACAGCTAATCACGTTGTTGTCAATCCTAAATTTACTTATACGATTCGCACTTCTACAGGAAAAGATTATCAAGTAACCCGTAGTGTACTATTGCAGAAAGGCCAGAATGCTCCAGATTTAGCAGTCGTAACATTTAACAGTGCAGAATCTTATCCTGTTGTGACTTTAGGTGATTCCGAACAAGCTGCAGTTGGTACAGGAATTTTTGTGTTTGGCTATCCAGCTAATGAGTTGCAAGAAAAGTACGGAACCAATCGCAATTTTGAATTTTCACCGGGCTTTGTTACCAGCCGTCTCCCGAATCATGCACAAGGTTATACTTTGCGCTACAACGCTGTCACCAAAGGGGGAATGAGTGGGGGGCCGGTATTTGATGTAGAAGGGCGCGTAGTTGGGATTCACGGACAGGGCGATCAGGATTTAGATGATGTCACAGATACGGACAAAAAATTCCTCATAGGTAATAAAGCAATTACTAAAACAGGATTCAATTCAGCGATTCCTATTAACACTTTTCTCTCTAAATTATCCGAGACTGGCTTAAATCGATCGGCACTTTTAATTAATACCTCTCCAACCGCTAATGCACCTCTGAAACTGAACAATCCGCAAGATGCTAAAACTTATTATGTTCGCGGTTTAACTCGGTTTGACAAAGGAGATTTGTCAGGGGCTGTTGCCGATTTTAACCAAGCAATTCAAACTCAATCTGATTACGCGGAAGCTTATTTCTATCGAGCCCTCGCTTATTTCGATTTGAAACAAATGCCCAAGAGTATCGCTGATTATAGCAAGGCGATCGCCCTAAATGCCAGTTATGTTGACGCTTACTACAATCGGGGGTTGGTTTTGTCGGCAATGGGAGATAAACCGGGGGCGATCGCCGATTATACTCAAGTCATCCGCTTGGATAGAAACTTTGCAGCAGCTTACAACAACCGAGGATTAGCACTTTCGGACTTGGGCGATCAAAAAGGAGCGATCGACGATTTCAATCAAGCGCTGCAAATCAATCCCGGTCGCGCTAACACTTATTTTAACAGAGGATTAGCGATGTTTCGCATCAATAACGATCGCTCTGCCTTAGCTGATTACACTCAAGCAATTCAACTCAATCCCAATTATGCAAAGGCTTTTGCTAATCGAGGAATTACGTTGGTGAGAATGGGAGATAGACAAGGGGCGATCGCAGATTTGCAGCAAGCGGCTCGTTTATTTAGGGCTCAAGGAATGAACGATGATGCTCAAAAAGCATTAGATTTGATTGGTCAATTGCAAAGGTCAAATTGATTTAATACAGTACACCTTTTGCATTATTTCGGTACTCAAAATTAGAAATATTTCGCCAGTCCTGCCTTCGCAATAGTCCGACAGTCCGGCAGGGGTTTAAACCCCTGCCTCAAAGCTGAAGTCCTCTCAAGAGGACTAATATCAAATCCGATTAATTGCACAGAATATTTGTAGGGAAACGGCACTGCCGTGTCCGTATCCGCCGTAGGGAAACTATCGAAATAAATACAGAAAGAGGACACAGCACTGCTGTGTCCCTACCGAATATCTGTATTACGATCCGTCGATCGGCATTTCAGTCCTTTTCAAAGGACTTTCGCTATGAGACGGGGGTTGAAACCCCCGTAGAACCCGATAACAAACGCGAGAATTAATATTACTATTTCCCCTAAAACCTCACCGTCACCAAAATCACCCGCCGAGGCTGATCTTCCGCTTCAATAGTATACTCAACACGCCCAAAACCTTTCTGCCCCGGTTCAACTAAATCATAGCGAGATGTCACTGTACCTGCGGCTGTATCGTATTGAGCAAAAACAGCACCGGGATTCCTCCCAGCAGACGCATCGGCATCCCCTCCCCAAGAACCCCAATCATCCAATCGCGATCGAGTTGGCAATACAGAAGCGGCGATTTCTGGAGGCGTTAATCTTTGATCGGCTAAGACTTGTTGAGCGTTATGAATAGCGCACATTGTCGGCCCGGAAATTTTGGCATCGCTATATTGATCTTCCCATTTTTGTACGAAGCCAAAACCAACATTCGGGCCGACTTGATCCTGTCTTTGCCGCCCCCACAGCCGACTGGTATCTGATGCAAAATTAGAACCGCTGCCAGTTACCGCTAATTCGGTTCTTTTGCTGGTAAAATTGCGGTTAACAAATTCTTTGTCTGCCGTGCGAATGGCATTAGCGGCCGCTGGTTCTATTTTACTGCTAACATTAGTATTGCCTTGTACGATTGGTGAGAGAACGCCGGGGATGGGCTGTGCTCCACAATATTTTTGAATACCGTTAAAAACGCGATCGGCTGATAAGGCACTAATCGGAAATTCTAGGGAATAAGCTTCGGCTGGTTTGGGGAAAAAGATGCCGGATGTGGCGGAAGCAGCAAAAGAAGCGCCACCCCAGATAACGATCCGATTAAATTGACGGCGGCTGATACTCATAATTTATCTACTCCCTGGAGAGCTTGCGCCTGGTATAATATGGAATGAGAAAAAGTAGTATGGTGTAATACTTTCATCACAATTTGTTGCTCTGGAACAAGTGATATCAATAGCTAGACTTTTACCATTACTAACATCTACCTGCATCGTATTAACTCTTCCCTCCTTTCCTACCTGGGAAGCTACTTGATTTCCATCTACGTAAACGTCTATTTTGGGGGGTGGAATGTTATCCTTATCACTAACTCCATACTCCAATCGAAGAGAGAGGCGACCGCCTGGAAGTTTACAAGTGAAACCGGTAGGTAGCGTGTCTAAAATACTTGTGTATAGTTCTCTACCTATGGAAACATCTCTACTCCTAATGCGACTAGCCTGATAACTAGGCCATCTGCCAACACAGCTTAGGTCGAATATATGGATTGGTCGCTGGGCCTGGGCTACTTGTGCGCCAACTGTCGCTAAACTAAAAGACAATACCCCAGCCGAGAACAAACCGCTGAGCCACCGCACTCGCTTCATATAAATATCCTTCTAATACCTTAATCAATTAATATAAAGGATGAGCTGTGTAGGAAAAGTCCTGACTTTAGATAGATGACAAAATCAAAAATGTCACGATTGTACGAAATGTCAGGTATAATGAATCGCGTAAACTCCAGCTTCTCCCTAATCTATGAATATTGCCGAAGTTGTGACACTGGCAGATGAGCTAATTTTTGCTAAGACGGGAAAGCATTTAGATTACGTGCAAGAAGCTATTCTGCGGGGAACTTTACAAGACACAACTTACACGCAAATTGCTCAAGAAGTTTACTCAAGTCCAAGTCATGTCAGAAATGTCGGATCACAACTTTGGAAAATACTTTCTAAAGGATTAGGAAAAAATATTACTAAAGCAAATTTTAGGACTGTATTAGAGAAGGAAAAAATTTATAATTATCAATTAGCTATAGTTGGCGATAATATTAAAGTTGGCGAGAATGTCACAGTCAATAATAACTTTAACGTTTGTCGTGAAAAAGTGCGATCGCCCAAAACACCTCAAAACCCCCAATCAACAGCAAAACAGCCCCGCATCGACTTAGGCGACGCACCCGAAATCTCGACATTTTTCGCTCGCACATCCGAACTCACCACCCTCAAACAATGGATTTTGGAAAACCGCACCCGTCTCATCAGCATCTTAGGATTAAGCGGAAGCGGCAAAAGTGCGATCGCCCTCCAACTAATCCAACACATTCAATATGAATTCGACTGTATAATCTGGCGAAGCCTCCGCGACGCGCCAGCCCTCCAAACACTCCAAACCGACTTAATTAAATTCCTATCGCAGCAGCAAGAAACCGATTTACCATATTTAATCAACTATTTGCGATCGCACCGCTGTCTGATCGTCCTCGATGACGTACAAACAATTTTCAGCAGCCAACAACTAGCAGGAAACTATCAACCAGGATATGAAAATTATGGCACTTTCTTCAAACAAATAGCAGAATCATGCCACAACAGTTGCATAGTTTTGATTAGTTGGGAAAAACCCAGAGAAATTGCAGCATTAGAAAGCTACCCGAAAAAGTGTCAAACATTGCAACTGAATAGTTTAGGCGAACCAGCGCGAGAAATATTTATAGAAAAAGGCCTAGCCGAATCTGAAAAATGGTCAGAATTGATAGACATTTACCGAGGAAATCCATTGTGGTTAAATACCGTATCCGCTGCAATTCAAGACTTATTTAGCGGCAATATTTCTGAATTTTTATCCTATGAGAGCCTAGTTTTAGGAGACTTAGAATATTTATTGCACCAACATTTTCAGCGCTTGTCAGACTCCGAAAAACAAGTAATGTCCTGGTTGGCGAATCAAAACAAAGCAGTCGAAATATCCAAAAAACCAGCCCTTCTGGAATTATCCCCTTCAGAATTTCTAAAAGCCGTCGAATCCTTGAGACGGAGGTTATTAATCGAAAAAGTCCAAAAGGGCGATCGCACCCTCTTCCAACTCCAACCGGCGATCGCAGAATACATAAAAACCAACATCAAATAACTTTAAAACATCCAAATATAAAAACAATCGCCCTTCTACATAAAAGAGCGATCGCCTGTTTTTTTGGGAAGTGATCTAGCTTCAAATCAATAATCAAGCAAACAGCAAGTTTTCTACGAGAGTTTTAGGTTCAGGGAGAGATTTACCATCTACCTGATATTCTTCAACTAAAAGCTCTAATACCTCTACTGCATTCTGCAAAGCTTCTTCGTAGGTATTTCCATGAGTGTGGAACTGCTGAGATGGAAAATCAGGTAAGTGAACTAGGTAGCAGTTATCTTCATCCGACCATTGAATAACAATTATATAAGGTAATTTCATGATTCAGGTTCCTCTTCTTCAATTGCTTTCAATATTCCAATTTTTCGATTAACTTCTCTCTCTAAATACAGTTTCGCATCATCGCCATCATTTCCAGCAATGGTAATTGGTTCATGATAGTAGTAAAGGATGAACCCATCTTGTATGGCTGCCTTTTGCCGAACGATAAGTAAACCCAGCTTTTAGCAGCAGGCTTTTGAGTTCTCGAATCTTTTTGGGCATAAGCAGACAGAAAAAATTGTGGCAAGGTGACGGAAATAGTTTAATAATATTCCATAAAGTATGGTTTGTCAAAACGTACCCTACTACATGAATTTGAATTAGTTTCAGCATCAATCCGCGTAAAAACTCACATCTTATAGCAGTTTTAGGAACAGGCATCTTGCCTGTTCCACAACACATGAATAATTTGCTTGTGGGGTGGGCTTCTAGCCCGCCCAAAAAGAATTATTCAAAAATTAGCAAAACATTAATCCAAACAGCCCCATATAGCCTTAAAATTAAAAAGACTGACTAGCCAACAATGCCCTATGTTTGAAGCCCTTGCCGATCGACTCGAATCCACCTGGAAAAAACTGCGCGGACAAAATAAAATCTCCGAGTCCAACATCCAAGACGCGCTCAAAGAAGTCCGCCGCGCCCTCCTGGAAGCCGATGTCAACCTCCAAGTCGTCAAAAACTTCATCTCAGAGGTAGCGGCAAAAGCACAAGGCGCAGAAGTCGTTTCAGGCGTCCGTCCCGACCAACAATTCATCAAAATCGTCCACGACGAACTCGTGCGCGTCATGGGGGAAACCAACGTACCCCTCGCCACCGCCGAATCCGGGCCCACAGTCGTGCTGATGGCCGGTTTGCAAGGAACCGGGAAAACCACCGCCACCGCCAAACTAGCGCTGCACCTCCGCAAGCAAAATCGTACCGCACTGCTAGTCGCAACCGACATTTATCGACCAGCCGCGATCGACCAATTGCTAACCCTCGGCAAACAAATCGACGTACCCGTATTTGAATTAGGCAAAGACATTGACCCCGTAGAAATTGCCCGCCAAGGCATCGAACACGGCAAACAAATCGGCATCGATACCATCATCGTCGATACTGCGGGCCGCCTGCAAATCGACCAAGATATGATGGCAGAATTGGGCCGCATCAAACAAACAGTACAACCCCACGAAACGCTGTTAGTTGTTGATGCCATGACCGGCCAAGAAGCAGCAAATTTAACCCGCACCTTTCACGAACAAATCGGCATTACCGGCGCAATCTTAACCAAATTAGACGGCGACAGCCGCGGCGGTGCAGCCTTATCCGTGCGGCAAATATCCGGCGCGCCGATTAAATTTGTTGGCGTCGGCGAAAAAGTGGAAGCTTTGCAACCATTTTATC
Source organism: Microcoleus sp. K1-B1 (assembly GCF_036704705.1). NCBI lineage: Bacteria > Bacillati > Cyanobacteriota > Cyanophyceae > Oscillatoriales > Microcoleaceae > Microcoleus > Microcoleus sp. K1-B1. Next base: position 54,720 of record NZ_JAUBSH010000041.1, read on the forward strand.
CCGATCGCATGGCATCGAGAATTCTCGGCATGGGCGATGTCTTGACGCTAGTAGAAAGAGCGCAAGAAGAATTTGACATCGCCGATGCCGAAAAAATGCAAGAGAAAATGCTCACGGCAAAGTTTGACTTTACCGACTTTCTCAAACAAACCAGACTGTTAAAAAATATGGGTTCCCTCGGTGGCATCATGAAAATGATTCCGGGGATGAACAAACTTTCAGACGAACAAATGCGGCAGGGAGAAGTGCAGCTAAAACGCACCGAAGCCATGATTAATTCCATGACAGTTGAAGAACGCCGCAATCCCGAACTTTTAGCAAGTTCTCCATCCCGCCGCCGCCGCATCGGCAAAGGCGCCGGCTACGCTGAAAACGACGTAACTAAGCTGGTGAGCGATTTCCAGAAAATGCGTACAATGATGCAGCAAATGAGTCAAGGCAACTTTACAGGAATGGGAGGATTGCCGGGAATGCCGGGAATGCCGGGAATGGGTGGCCCCGGAATGCAGCCCGGTTCGCGTGGCTATATGGGAGCCCAGCAGAAGAAGAAAAAGAAAAAAGATAAGCCAAAAAAAGGTTTCGGACAACTGTAGAAAATATCAACAATATTGCACCATTGTAAAAAAATTGTAGGGGCGGGTTTCACGGAAAATAATTGCCTAAAACACACAATCTCGTAAACCCGCCCCACCCCGTGCGAGAGTCCTTTAACTTTTTCTTGTTGCCGAGTTCAATCTAAAAAAAACTGGAATTGAATATGGTACAAATATTTACTGAACCAGAAACCATCTCTATAGAATTGCCAAACGCGATCGGGCTCTTTGTCACCCCAGAACAATTCGAGGCCCTAGCATTGGCAAATCCCGACTTGAGATTAGAAAGAACTGCAGGAGGAGAATTAATAGTGAATCCACCCACCGGAGGAGAATCAGGCAATCGCAATCTCAGCATCAGCACGCAACTTGGCATCTGGTGCGAAGCAAATGAGGATTTAGGAAAAGGATTTGATTCTTCTACCGGATTCATTCTTCCTAACGGTGCTCGCCGTTCACCGGACGCTTCTTGGATAAATCGAGCTCGCTGGGAAGCACTAACGGCACAAGAACGCAAAGGCTTTGTTCCCCTGTGTCCAGACTTTGTAGTAGAATTGCGATCGGCATCTGACAGTCTCTCCACCCTCCAAACAAAGATGCGAGAATATATTGACAATGGTGCGAGATTGGGCTGGTTAATTGACCCCCAAAATCGGCGCGTAGAGATTTACCGACAACAACCAGAAGTAGAAATATTAATTAATCCAACCGAGTTGTCCGGAGAGGATGTATTGCCAGGATTTGTGTTGAATTTAAGGCGAGTTTGGGGTTAAATTTACGGAGACATTGCTATGGTACAAACATTTACTCAACCAGAAACCATATTTCTAGAAGTGCCGAATTCGAGCGGCCTCTTGGGCATCCCAGAATAATTCAAGGCCCTAGCATTGGCAAATTCCGACTTGAGATTAGAGAGAAATGTATAAGGAGAGTAAGCTTTTGAGCCTTTGCTACAAGAGATTCATAAAATTTATTGAGCCAAACTAGATGGGAGGCCAGCTTACTAGCCCTACTTTTATGCCTAATAGTTCGGTTGCCTTGAAGCTGTCTACAGGCTTAGAAAATAAATATCCTTGCCCCAACTCACACCCCAACTCTCGCAGTTTCTGTAGCTGTGTTGGCGTTTCTATGCCTTCTGCAACGATATCCATACCTCGGCTGCGAGCCAGCGTCACAATTGTCTGGATAATTTCTACGCCACTGTTGTCTGCCCCAATGCGGCTCACAAAAGACCGGTCAATCTTTAACGTATCAATGGGAAACTCATGTAAGCGGCTTAAAGAAGAGTAGCCCGTGCCAAAGTCATCGATACACAACAGAATGCCTAGAGCTTTTAGCTGCTTCAACATCTTTTCTTCCCTGGATACTGTTTCCAAAATGCAACTTTCAGTAATCTCTAGTTTGAGACGGTAGCTGGGAAAGCCAGTCTGCTGCAAAATTTCCTCAATGCGATTGAGTAGGTTTGCTTGCTTGAGCTGCACGGGGGAAAGATTGACATTAATCGCCAAGGGAGGTGTTTGGGGAAACTGTTGCTGCCAAATACTAATCTGGTGACAAGCTTCCTGCAAAACAAACCACCCCAATTCATTGATCAAACCAGTTTCTTCAGCCACAGGGATAAACTCAGCAGGCGGGTAGATGATGCCAGATGGGTGATGCCAGCGCACCAAAGCTTCAAAGCCACTCAGTTGCCCCGTAGAAAGGGAGACAATTGGCTGGTAGTGAACGCAAAATTCTTGTAGCGCCATTGCCCTTCTCAAGTCGTTCTCCAACTGCAAGCGCGTCATCGCCACAGTTTGCATAGCTGGATCGAAAATTTCGTAACGCCCTCTACCTTGAGCTTTAGCATAATACATAGCAATATCCGCATCTCTGAGTACGTCTTCTGGGCGCTCATAACCCATTGTGCTAACGATAATTCCAATGCTGATCTCGGTAAATACTTCATAATCATTCAAATTAAACGGCTGCCTTAATTGATTTTGGATGCGTTCAGCCACCCTGTTTGGTTCATCAATATCTTGAATATCTTCCAGCAAGATCACAAATTCATCTCCTCCAAACCTCGCAACTGCATCTGTATGGCGTAAACAAACTTGCAGTTGACGAGCAATGCTTTTTAGTAATTGATCCCCAACCAAATGTCCGAGGCTATCATTCACTACTTTAAAGCGATCTAGATCAATAAATAGCACCGCATATAGATAATCTTCACGTCTGTATGACAAGTCGATCGCCTGTTGCAGCCGATTCATAAACCAAGCGCGGTTAGGCAACTCCGTTAGGGCGTCGTGAAAAGCATCATGTCCTAATTTTTCTTCCCTTTCCAACAACTGAACTTGAGCCTGTTGAAGCTCGTTGTAGGCTTGTCTAAGTTCAGCCGTTTGAGAAGCCACCCGTTGCTCTAACTCAGAAGTGAGTTTCTGCAAGGCGGCTTCCGCCTCTTTTCGCCCTTCAATTTCCTGTTTGAGAAGCACATTTTGCTCTTCCAGCGTCTTGGTCAAATTTCGCAGTCTCAGGTGTAGTTGCACGCGGGCTAGGACTTCCTCTTGCTGAAAGGGTTTGGTGATATAATCTACTGCCCCCATTGACAGACCTTTAACCTTATCGACGCGATCCGTAAGAGCTGTCATAAAAATCACAGGGATATCTTTCGTTGCCACCGATGCTTTTAAGCGGTAGCAGGTTTCAAAGCCATCCATCCCCGGCATCATCACATCTAACAATATGATATTTGGCGAAACTTCTTGTAACTTCTCAATAGCACTTTCGCCATCCTTAGCTACTAAAACCTTGAAGCCAGACTCCTTCAAAAAATCGAACAGAAGTTTGAGGTTATTTGGGTTATCGTCAACAATTAAAATTACATTGTCTTTTTGGTTGAGCATTTTATTCCCCCAAATGTTTTTTTACAAAAGCTAGTAGTTCTTTTTCTTCAAAATTTTTCGCAAATTGCAAGATTTTATTAGCAAAGGGTAGATAGTTGCCGTCTATCTGCTTGAGTCTATTGGCTTCCTGCTCAACCACTTCAATATCACCGATCCGAGCCGCATTAAACAGCGCTACCAGCTCTGCTGATGGCGGTATCACAAGCTCATCACTCTGAACGTTTAATAAATCAGTGAAACCTTCCTGCTGTCCGATCGCCAAATCCGCAGATTGGTCGTAAATCCATTCTATTTGTAAGTATTTTTTTAAGACTTCTAGCAATTCTTCTACTTGGATAGGCTTTGCTAGGAACTCGTTACAACCTGCTTCGTGGCTATTTTGCCGATCGAAGTTAAACACGCTGGCGCTGGATGCTATCAATATTACATCTTTAAATTCTGGTGATTTCCGCAAGCGCCGGGACATTTCAAATCCATCCATTACTGGCATCACTAAGTCTGTGATTATCAGATCTGGTTTAAACTCAGCAGCTTTATCTAAGCCCTCTTGTCCATCACAAGCTTCCATGATTTGAAAACCTAGTGGCTCTAAAAGATTTATAAGAAAACCGCGATTTTCAAATCGATCATCTACTAGCAAAATTTTATTTTTATTTCCTTTGAATCCCGTTAAATTGATTAAATTATCCCTCGAACTGTACTCAATATATTCAGATGATTTAGTCAACTCTAAATCCAGGTAAAAAATGCTGCCTTGACCGACTATACTTTCTACTTTTATTTCGCCTCCCATCATTTGAACAATTTTCTGTGCGATCGCTAATCCTAAGCCAGTTCCTTCTGCCTTCTGCTGGCTATTTCCGACTTGTTCAAACGGTAAAAATATTTTTTCTAACTGTTCTGGTGCCATTCCAACCCCAGTATCTTGGATATGGAAACGAATCTTAGTAAGTGGTGATTGGTCGGAGTCTTCCCCGTCACCTATTACACCTACCTTAAAAATAACACCACCTTTTTCTGTAAATTTAATAGCATTGCCCAAAAGGTTAATCAAAACTTGGCGCAGTCGTTTTTCATCAGCATTGACTGCATTAGGAAGTTGATTTAATACTTGATAACTAAATGTAATTTCTTTTTGTTCAGCTCGGATGCGGCACATTTCCACAACGCCCATCAGAAAAGAAGGAAAATTAAAAGCTGAACAGTAAAGCTCCATTTTACTTGCTTCAATTTTAGAAAGGTCTAAAATATCGTTAATAAGAGTGAGTAAGTGGGAACCACACTGGTGAATAATGTGGATAGCATCTTTTTGTTTAGGAGTGGTAGTTTTATCGCGTTCCATAATTTGAGAGTATCCCAGAATTCCGTTCAGGGGTGTGCGGAGTTCATGGCTCATGTTGGCGAGGAATTCGCTCTTGGCATGGTTAGCAGTATCAGCAGCAACTTTTGCCTCTTTTAGCTCACTTGTTCGTTCTTCTACTCGATTTTCTAGCTCTAAATTGGTCTTTTCTAAAGCAGCAAAAGACTCGCGTAATTGCTGTGCCATTTGGTTAAAAGATTGAGCGAGAAATCCCAGTTCATCTATGCCATTTACATCTACTTTTTGATCTAATTGACCGCTAGCGATCGCTCTACTCGCTTTACTCAAAAGAAAAATAGGATGGGTAATCCAGTGGGAGGCGAGGATTCCTAACAACGTCGCTAGCACTAACGCTAAAACGCAGAGTAGGATAGTGCTACGGGTATTGGCATTGATTTCCTCCATAAAGTCGGCTTCTGGAACGACTACAACAATCAGCCAATCCAGACCTCTACCATCTTGGAATGGGGATACTTGCACGAATTCCCGCTGACCATCTAGCATGAAGTCTAGTTGCTGGTTGCTGTCAATTTCGGTAAAGTTACCAAAGCGTTCTATTAAATGTTGCGCTGTACCCTTGATCAAAGGTATGCTGCTTTCAATCGCTTTTAATCGTTGCGTTTTTTGGCGATTTTTGCTGTTGATAAATGGCTTCTCGGCGGTGGAAGAAGCTACTAGCAAGCCCGATCGTTCAATGATGAAAGTCTTTCCCGATTTACCAATTTTTAAAGTTTGGAGAAAGTCGCCGATTTTTGAGAGAAACAGATCGGTACTGACAACTCCTCGAAAAGCGCCATTTCGATCGTAAACAGGCTGACTAGCGGAGATTCCCAGGCTAGGTTGAATAAAATATTGATAAATTTTATTCCATTGGGGTTTGCCTGCAACTTTTGCGGCTTTATACCAGGGTCGAATGCGGGGATCGTAGTCTGGGTGGGTTTCCTTAAACTGAGTCGGGTTGCCATCTCTATCTACGGTGACAATCGTATTGAGAAAATTAGTAGAGCGATCGGTTATTTCAATAACCACACTGCCATCATCCTTATATCCAGCACCCGCATATTCTTTTCTTTCCCCGCCAAAACTGATGTAACTAACGGTGGGAAATTGCTTGAGCTGCCAGTAGAAGTAGCTTCTCATAGAACCCATATTGTCTGGATTCCATAACCCAAAGCGGTCAATGGCATCGACGCTGATGGCATTGACCAAATGGGGCGTTTCCAAATAAGTGTTTAGTTGTTGATTGATGCGGGCGAGTACCTCCGTTCGTAATTGGCTAGTAACGTTGTTGACGGCAGTTTTACCGTTGCGTAGCGAGAGCCAACCTGTCAGTCCCACAGCGAGAAATATTTGCAGCACGAAGGGTACGACTAAGACGAGGCGCAGCGGGATTTTTTGATGGTTTTTTGCAAGTTCATTCTCACTTGCGATTAGTGTCATGGCGGAGTCATTTTAGTATTTGGATTATTTCTATAACAACAGTCCCTCACCCTTGGTCATTTAAAGTCAGCTCTAGGGAAATTATTAATTCCGTCTCTCTTGAACGCCAATTGGTTTAATGATATCTTATTGTTGAATAACCGGGCCCAAATAAGTGGGTAATAATCCTACAGTTTGCAAATTTATGAAAAAAAACAGCTCCCCATTTAAGACGAAATCTCCATAAATGTCAAATGCGCTATATTTTGCTTGGGGTTGCAGTGTCAGCCTACCTGCCGATTTCATGGATATTGAGTACACCTTTATTTACTTGTAGGTCTTGACCTCAATACTAATTGATCTAAGCATACAACTATAGTCAGGACTTACGAACTATAGGGTCTGAAACCCAGCTTCCCCGTGCTGGCCTTAAAAAAGGGGGGAACCGCTTCAAAAAACGGGGCACTTGAAAGCCCTTTTGGAAAAAGGGTTTGGGGGTTCTATGCGTAAGTCCTAAGCTTACGCCAGCTAAATTGCGCTTTTTTTTTCAACGAGCTCTCTGACCCGTCCCACAAGGATTCTCAAATAGAGGAAATAGGAACTTAGATGCACAATAACTTAATAGTCTATCGTGCATAGTGCCTAAACCAACCCTAAACTCAAAAGTGTGACGGGGTGACAAGCAGGTTAAAAGCAAAGCTGCTCCAAGGTTTTGAGTTGATTGACCAAGCGAAAATATCTTCGCAGGCGTGAGTCAATACAAGAGAGTGGCGAGATCACTTGAATCAGGTTCAAGGCGAGCTTGGACGATGTTATGAGTCAATCAGCCTGTCAATAATCCCTGGGGGGGTGACAAGATGGCTAAGAGCTAGACTGAATCTGACTTATAGCCCTCATCCCCCGTTGGTAAAAATAGCG